>NZ_JBHTSL010000005.1:0-154844 GCF_042795115.1 Arthrobacter sp. NPDC056493
CGGCTGGGCAGCCGGGGCCAGGCCCGTAGCGGCCGGAGCCGCAGGGGACTTGAGCGTCATGGCGCACTGCAGAGCGCAGTAAGGGCAGTGCGTGTCGGCGCTTTTGGTCATGTTAGACGTGTCCCATCGCGTTTCGGTTGGCGTTGCGGATGTAGCAGAACCAGCAGACGGTCAGCATCAGGGCGTACGCTCCGACGAAGCCGTAGAAAGCCGGGGTGTAGGAGCCGCTGGCCGTATTGGAGGCGTTCAGTACCTGCGGGATGACGAACCCGCCGTAGGCGCCGATGGCGGAGATCAGGCCGAGCGCCGAGGACGCGAGGCGCTGGGTCTGCACCGAGCTGGCTCCGGAGCGGGCCGCGCGGCTGGACGTCGCGAAGATCACCGGGATCATGCGGTAGGTGGCGCCGTTTCCGAAGCCGCTGGCCGTGAACAGCATCAGGAACAGGGCCAGGAAGAGCCAGAAGTTCTTCAGCGGCAGCGTCCAGATCACCGTCAGCGTGATCACGGCCATGGCGGCGAAGGCCGACACGGTCATCCGTGCTCCGCCCATGCGGTCAGCCATGCGGCCGCCGTAGGGGCGGGCCAGGGAGCCGACCAGCGGGCCGAGGAAAGCCAGCGAGAGGGCCACGGCGCCAACGTGGATGGAGGAGAACGCCGGGAAGTAGTCCTTGATGAGCTTCGGGAACACGCCGGCGAAGCCGATGAAGGAGCCGAAGGTTCCGATGTACAGCAGGGCCATGACCCACAGGTGGGGTTCCTTGATGGCGGCGAGGGATCCCGCGACGTCGCCCTTGGCGCTCGTGAGGTTGTTCATGTACTTGTAGGCGCCGAAGGCTGCCAGGAGGATCAGCGGAACCCACATCAGGCCGGCCACGGGCAGGTTGACGGTGCCCGCGGCCAGCAGCGTGATGGCGATCGGGACAGCAAGCTGCGCCACGGCTGCGCCGAGGTTGCCGCCGGCGGCGTTCAGGCCCAGTGCCCAGCCCTTTTCACGGGCGGGGTAGAAGAAGGTGATGTTGGCCATCGAGCTGGCGAAGTTGCCGCCGCCAAAGCCGGCAAGTGCGGCCACGAACAGCATGACGCCGAACGGTGTTTCCGGATTGGAGACACACAGTGCCAGCCCGGTGGAAGGGATCAGGAGCAGCAGCGCCGAGACGATGGTCCAGTTGCGGCCGCCGAAACGCGGAACCATGAACGTGTAGGGAATCCGGAGCGTGGCACCCACGAGGCTCGGCATCGAAATCAGCCAGAAAATCTCGGAGGTGGTGAACGTGAATCCTGCGGCGGGAAGCTGGACGACGACGATGGACCAGAGCTGCCAGACGACGAAGCCGAGGAATTCGGCGAAGATGGACCAGTTGAGGTTGCGGCGCGCGATCGACCGGCCCTGGGATTCCCACTGGTGCCTGTTCTCGGCGTCCCAGTTGGCGATCCAGCGTCCGGGACGCTCTTCAAGGGCAGGTGCGTCGGTGGTTGTGGCGGCGGCAAGATCGAGGGAATTGTGGGTTCCGGCGTCTGCGGTGCGGTCAGCAGTCACGGTATACCTCCTTGGGGAATGTTGTTCTTCCAAGGTAGGGACAGCGCGTTTCGCAGACGGTCGCGGTTTGTTAACGTGCTGTGACATTTGCCTATCAGACCGCTTTGGGCGGCGTTAGGCTTGCTGGACGACCTCATGCTGAGACAACTCGGAAAGTCCGTATCATGGACCGCTTGTCCGTTCCGTGGACGGCGGGAACTAAGATTGAACTCTGTTTTATCCCTATGTTTGGAGGGACTTCCGAGCGAGGTCCGTCCAGTTCTCATGGAAGCGTCCCCACATGTCATCGCCTGCAACATCAACGGAACATGGCACCGCCAAACCGGTGAACTCCAAGGGCAAAGTGATCTTTGCCAGCCTCATCGGAACGACGATCGAGTTCTACGACTTCTACATCTACGCCACCGCGTCGGTGCTGGTCTTCCCCAAGCTGTTCTTCCCCCAGGCAACGGAGATCAACGCCCTCCTGAGCTCGTTCGCGATCTTCGGTGTCGCATTCATCGCCCGGCCCATCGGCTCGGTCCTGTTCGGGCACTTCGGCGACAAGTTCGGCCGTAAGGGCACTCTGGTGGCCTCGCTCCTCACCATGGGCCTTGCCACCTTCTTCATCGGCCTGCTGCCCACTGCCACCGTCGCCGGCTGGACGATCCTGGCGCCGCTGCTGCTGGTGCTGCTGCGCTTCGCCCAGGGCCTGGCGCTGGGCGGTGAGTGGTCCGGCGCCGCGCTCCTGGCCACCGAGAACGCCCCCAAGGGCAAGCGCGCCGTCTACGGAACCTTCCCGCAGCTCGGCGCCCCCATCGGCTTCATCCTGGCCAACCTGCTCTTCATCTGGTTCAACGCTGCCCTCACCCCCGAGGAATTCATCGCCTGGGGCTGGCGGGTTCCGTTCCTGCTCAGCGCCGTGCTGGTGATCGTGGGCCTCTACGTCCGGCTGAAGCTCGTGGAGAGCGTCTCCTTCCAGAAGGTCCTTAAGGAAGACAAGGTGGCAAAGGTTCCCTTCACCGCCACCTTCAAGAGCCACTGGCGGCCGGTCCTGGCCGGAACCTTCATCATGCTGGCCACGTACGTGCTGTTCTACATCATGACGTCCTTCACCCTGACCTACGGCACCAAGCCCGCGTCCGTCCAGGCCGCGCAGGCTGCCGCCGAAAAGGCAGGCAAGCCGATGTCCGCCGCCGAGGTGGCCAACTTCGTTCCCGGCCTGGGCGTTTCCCGCGGCGACTTCCTTTGGATGCTGATCCTCGGCGTCGTCTTCTTCGGTATCTTCACCCTCGTGTCCGGTCCGCTGGCCGAGAAGTGGGGCCGCCGCAAGTTCCTCATGGGCGTCACCGCAGGCATCTTCGTGTTCGGCGCGCTGTGGTTCACCATGTTCGGCCCCGGCCCTGGCGCAGCAATCGTCGGACTCATCATCGGCTTCACGCTGATGGGACTCACCTTCGGCCCGATGGCCGCGATCCTGCCCGAGCTGTTCCCGTCCAATGTGCGGTACACCGGCTCAGCCGTGGCCTACAACCTTTCCAGCGTTATCGGCGCCGCTCCGGCGTCGTTCATCGCCATTGCCCTGTGGCAGGCAGCCGGCGGCAGCACGTGGCTGGTCGGCGTGTACATGGCCGCGGCCGCGGTGCTGACGTTCATTGCGCTGTGGCTCACCCGCGAAACCAAGGACACGGACTACGAGAACAACGTGGCCTGATCCCAGGTTTAGCTGCGGAAACGAAAATGCCCGGTGTGAATCACACCGGGCATTTTCATGTTCTCTAATAAGCGCTTAGTCCTCGATCGTGGCGATCACGGCACCGGCGGCCACCGTCTGGCCCGCCGCGGCGGACAGGCCGGTGATGGTGCCGGCACGGTGCGCCGTCAGCGGCTGTTCCATCTTCATCGCCTCAAGGACGACGACGAGATCACCTTCGGCGACGACGTCGCCGTCGGCCACGGCCACCTTAACAATTGTTCCCTGCATGGGGGAGGTCAGGGCGTTGCCGCCCGCGGCGGCGGTGGCGGCGCCGGTGCGGCCGCGCTTCTTGGACTTTGCCGGCTTCGCTCCGGCGGCTGCCGCCCCGCTGAAGCCCAGGCTGGCCGGGAGTGCCACCTCGAGGCGCTTGCCGCCCACTTCCACCACCACGGTGCGGCGCTCAGTGGCGTCCTCACCCTCCGGTGCGGCGCCGTTGGGCGTCCAGGCGGGAAGGTCGTTGACGAACTCGGTTTCGATCCAGCGGGTGTGGACGCTGAACGGACCCTCCGCCGGCGCGAACGCCGGGTTGCTGACCACGGCCAGGTCGAAGGGGATGACGGTGGGAATGCCTTCCACCACCATCTCCTCGAGGGCGCGGCGGGCGCGCTGCAGGGCCTGCGGGCGGTTCGCTCCGGTGACGATCAGCTTGGACAGCATGGAGTCGAAGTTGCCGCTGATGACGTCGCCCTCTTCGATGCCCGAGTCAATGCGGATGCCGGGGCCGGTGGGGTTCTTCAGGGTGCTCACGGTGCCCGGTGCGGGCATGAAGTTGCGGCCCGGGTCCTCGCCGGTGATGCGGAACTCGAAGGAGTGGCCGCGCACCTCGGGGTCGCCGTAGCCCAGCTCCTCGCCGCGGGCCAGGCGGAACTGCTCGCGGACCAGGTCGATGCCGGTGACTTCCTCGGAGACGCAGTGCTCCACCTGCAGGCGGGTGTTGACCTCGAGGAAGGAGATGGTGCCGTCCTGGCCGACGAGGAACTCGCAGGTTCCGGCGCCGAGGTAGCCGGCTTCCTTCAGGATGGCCTTGGACGATTCGTAGAGGCGCTGGTTCTGCTCCGCCGTCAGGAACGGTGCAGGGGCCTCCTCCACGAGCTTCTGGTTGCGGCGCTGGAGTGAGCAGTCGCGGGTGGAGACGACCACCACGTTGCCGTACGCGTCGGCAAGGCACTGGGTTTCAACGTGGCGCGGGGCGTCAAGGAACCGCTCGATGAAGCATTCGCCGCGGCCAAAGGCTGCAGTGGCCTCGCGGACGGCGGAATCGAAGAGCTCGGGGATTTCCTCGCGGGTGCGGGCCACCTTGATGCCGCGGCCGCCGCCGCCGAAGGCCGCCTTGATGGCGATGGGCAGGCCGAATTTGTCGGCAAATTCCAGGATCTCTTCGGCGGACTCAACGGGGTCGGCGGTGCCGGGCACCTGCGGGGCACCCACCTTCTCGGCGATGTGGCGGGCCTGGACCTTGTCGCCCAGCGCGGAGATGGCTTCCGGCGAGGGGCCGATCCAGGTGATGCCGGCGTCGATGACCATCGCTGCGAACTGGGCATTCTCGGACAGGAAGCCGTAGCCGGGGTGGATGGCGTCGGCGCCGGACTGGCGGGCTATCTCGATCAGTTTGTCCATCACGAGGTAGGACTCGGCTGCCGTGTTGCCGCCCAGGGCGAACGCTTCGTCGGCGAGCTTGACGTGCAGGGCATCCCGGTCAGGATCGGCGTAGACGGCGACGGAGGCGATGCCCTCGTCCCGTGCTGCACGGATGATGCGGACGGCGATTTCACCGCGGTTCGCGATCAGAACCTTGGTGAGTTTTGAATGCACTGGACCTGCGGACTGCTCCGGCTTTACTGACAAGGCGTCTCCTTCTTTCCTTCAGGGAGCCTAGCCTGATTTTGAGGATTCCGCTGATATTACTGGCGGAATCCGCGTGTAAGAGGCCAAGCCTTTGTAGGGAAGCTACAACTCCCCGGGATTTGCCGAGCCGGGCAGGTCCTGCCAGAACTCGGTGATGCTCACGTTCGCCTGGGCCAGCAGGGAGCGCAGGGTGGATACCGACAGCCCGACGACGGCGTGCGGGTCGCCGTCGACTTTCCGGATGAAGGCGCCGCCCAGGCCATCGATCGTGAAGGATCCGGCGCAGTGCAGCGGCTCGCCGGTGGCGATGTAGGCGTCGATCTCTGCGAGCTGCATCTCCATGAAGTGCACCTCCGCGGAGGCGACGCTGCCCAGCGTGGCGCCGGAGCCGCCGTCGTCGTCCGTGTCCCGGCAGTCCACCAGCCAGTGGCCGGTGTGCAGGACCCCGCTGCTGCCGCTCATCCGCAGCATCCGCTGCCGGGCAACGTCCACGGTGTACGGCTTGCCGTGCGACTCGCCGTCGAACTCGAACACGGAGTCGCAGCCGAGCACCAGGGCCCCTTCGGCTTCCGGAAGCGAGGCGACGGCCTCAGCCTTGGCGCGGGCCAGGAGCAGGGCGGTGTCGTGCGGATCGGTGACGCCGTAGCGTTCCTGCACGGCGTCCTCGTCGACGTCGGACACGAGGACCTCGTGTTCGATGCCTGCCTCAGTCAGGAGTTTGGTGCGGGCGGGGGACTGCGAGGCAAGAATGAGGCGGGTCACGGCTCCAGCCTAGTACGTTCAGAAAGCGACACCGGTGGCGGCGTGCCCCATCCGCGGACCCTCTCACGCAGCCGATGCCGGCCAGGGTGCCGGTCACACGCCCTGTTGGTCTGTAGGTGGGTGTTCGGCCACGCAGAAGAGGTTCCCCTCCCGATCAGCAAGAGTGGTCCACTGCACGTGTGGGAATTCGTCCAGGACATCCCATTGGTACGTGGCCCCGAGGCTGAGGAGGCGTTCGACCTCGGCCTGTCGTGACCCCCAGGGGACGGTCAGGTCCAGGTGGAACGCCTGGTGCTCGGGGCGCGGACCGGTCACGGGCTGGAAGAACATAGCGAACCCTCCGGGGCCGGCGGATGGCAGGTACACGCTGTCACCACCAGGTGAAGGCACGGCGCCGGTCACGGATGCCCAAAATTCGGCAAGTGCGGCTGGATTCCGGGCCTCTAAGTTGATTGCACCAAGGGTGATCGGGGGAGTCGTCATGGTCGCAACGCTAGCAGGACCCCCTGACAGCCTCCCGTTTGCCGCCCGCCGGTTCAAAGGATCGGCGGGCGGCTTCGCACTACTGAGTGATCCCGCGTTGATTCAGCGGGCGGCAACCTCCGCGGGCTCAGCGTCCGGCTCAGAGTCGGGCGCGGCCACCGTCACCGGTGCGTGCTCCCGTAGCCTCGCCCCTTCCACGTCAACGTCCGGCAGGATGCGGTCCAGCCAGCGCGGCAGCCACCAGGCTTTGTCGCCGAGAAGGTACATGACGGCCGGGACGATCGTCATGCGCACCACGAAGGCGTCAACCAGCACGCCGAACGCCATCGCAAAGCCGAGCGGCCGGACCATGTTCAGGTGCGAGAAGATGAAGCCCGCGAAGACACTGACCATGATGATGGCCGCGGCGGTGACCACCGCCGAGGCGTGGCTGAAGCCGGAGCGGACGGCGTGCTTGGCGGACTCGCCGTGCATGAAGGATTCACGCATGCCCGAGGCGATGAACACCTGGTAGTCCATGGCCAGCCCGAACAGCACGCCGATCAGGATGATCGGCAGGAAGCTCAGCACGGCGCCGGGGTTGTCGACGCCGAACACGGTACCCAGCCAGCCCCACTGGTAGACGGCCACCACGGCGCCGAATGCGGCCGCCAGCGAGAGCAGGAAGCCGCCGGTCGCCAGCAGCGGCACCACGATCGAGCGGAACACCAGCAGCAGCAGGATCAGCGAGAGGCCTACCACGATGGCCAGGTACGACGGCAGGGCGTCGCCCAGCTTCGCCGAAACATCAACATTGCCTGCCGTCTGGCCCGTAAGGCCGATGCTGACGCCAGTGGAGTCCTTGATTTCGGCCCTCTCGGCACGGATGTCGGAAACCACGTTCACGGTGCTGGCGCTGGCCGGACCCTCCTTCGGGATGACCTGGAACACTGCCGTTCCGCGGTCCTCGCTCAGTGCCACCGGAATGGCCGCAGTGACGTTCTCCGTCTTGCGCAGGATGGCAGCGACGTCCAGCTGCTTGGCCGTTGCTTCCGTTTCGTTCAGGCCGTCCGGCAAGTCACCCACCACGATGATCGGTCCGGTCATGCCCTCGCCGAAGCTGCGCTTGGTGGCGTCATAGGCCTTGAAGGCCTGGGAATCGACAGGTTCGGAGCCGCCGTCCGGCAGGGCGAGCCGCAGCTGGGCGGCGGGCAGGGCCACAATGCCCAGCGCCAGGACGCCGGCAAGCATGGCCAGAACCGGGTGCCGGGTGACCAGCCCGCCCCAGCCGTGGCTGCTGCGGTGCTCGTCCTTGGCGCGGTCCTCGGCCTCGCGGTTGGGGTCGGCATGGTGCTTCGCCGCCGTGGCCCAGGCCCGCCTGGAGATCAGCTTCCTGCCCACGAGGGAGAGGATCGCGGGCGTCAGCGTCAGTGCGACGAGGACGGCCACCGCGACGGTCCCGGCCGCGGACACGCCCATGACCCCGAGGAACGGAAGGCCCGGGACCACCAGCGCGGCGAGGGCGATGATGACCGTCAGGCCGGCGAAGAGCACGGCGTTGCCGGAGGTTCCGGTGGCACGGGCCACCGACTCTCCGGCGTCCATGCCTGCCAGCAGCTGCCCGCGGTGGCGGTTGACGATGAACAGCGAGTAGTCAATGCCGACCGCGAGCCCCAGCATGAGGGCGAGCATCGGGGAGATGGAGCTCATATCGATGACACTGCTCAGTGCCATGGTGGCGCCGACGCCCACCGCCACGCCGATCACGGCCATCAGCAGTGGCAGCCCGGCGGCGACGAGTGTCCCGAGCATGATGATCAGGACCAGTGCTGCGACGGCGATGCCGATGATCTCAGCCACACCGAAGATCTCGGAGACGTCCTCGCTGATTTCCTTACTGGGCAGCGCGGTGACCCCGGCCGGGGAGACTTCCTGCACGATGTCCTGGACCTCCTGGCGCACGTTCGGGTCCAGCCCGTTGATGGAGGTCTTGAACTGCACCTGCGCTATGGCAGCCTTGCCGTCTGCCGAGACGAAACGCAATCCCTGCGACGCTTCGACCTGGCGCTTGGCCAGTGCCAGCCTGGCTGCGCCCGCCGCCGCTTCCCTGGTGCCGGCGTCGAGCTTTGCCTGCCCGGCGGCCAAACCGGCCTTCTGCTGACCCAGCTGGGCCTCGATGGCCTGCGCCGGGAGTCCGGCAGCAGTCATCTGAGCCTCAGCCGCGGCCAGCTGTTCCTTGCCGGCAGCCAGCCCGGCGGCGGCCTTATCCAGTTCGGCCTTGCCCGCGGCTGCCTTGGCCTCGCCCGCGGCCAGATCTTCCGTAGCCTTGTCCAGCTGGGCCTGGGTGGCGAACGGGTCGACGGTTCCCCGGACGTCCGGAAGGGTCTCAAGCTTGGTCAGGGCGGCGGACACTGCGTCCTTGCCGGCCTGGCTGAACTGGGCGTCGTTTGCCTGGAAGACAACCCCGGCAGAGCCGCCCGACGACGCGGGCAGCTCCTTCTGGAGCTTGTCGGCCATCTGCTGGGTTTCGGTGCCTGGAATCTGGAAGTTGTTGGACAGCGTGCCGTGAAAGGCCGCCGCGGCGCCGCCGACGGCCAGCAGGATCGCCAGCCAGATTGAGACGACGAGCCACCGGTGACGATAGGAAAACTTGCCAAGGCGGTACAGGAGAAGTGCCATGTCAGGACCGTTCTGCGTTGCGGATGGAGGGATTGGCGGAAGATTCAGTCGGATCCGTTGGGGGCCCGGAGAAACCTGATCCGAGGAGGCCCATCGAATCGATGAGCAGCTGGCGGAGGATGGCCAGAGACTCGGGGGAGAGGTCAGGGCCGCAGCGGCGGAACCACACGTCCATCGCGGCCTTGCCGCAGGAGACGACCGAACCTGCAAGGGCCCGGACGTAGAGTTCGTCCGGTTCGGCCTCGGGTCCCCGCGGGGAACGCTCCCGGGCCGCAGCAACAATCTGCTCGGTGCAGTGGTCCCAGGCCTCCAGCTCGGAGCGCGCCATCAGGGGATTGCCCTGGGTCAGGCCGAACAGCTCGGCCAGCGGAGCCACCGTCAGGGGATCCGCCAGTTCCACCAGGGCGGCGCGGGCCGACTCGAGGATGGGTTCGTCCGCCGGGCGACGCCGGAACTGCTCGAGGGCGCTGTCCAGGAAGCCGTTGGTCACAGACGCGATCGCGGCTTCCGTGCTGCTGAAGTAATTGAAGAAGGTCCGCCGTGAGATGCCCGCCGCTTCGGCAATGTCCTCGACCGTGAAGTTGCCGGGGCCGTTCTGCCGCAGGAGGGCAAGCGTTGACCCGGTGATCGCCTGCCGGGTGGCAGCCTTGTTCAGCTCGCGCCGGGAAACCGGCCCGCCGTCGGCCGGCACAGAACCCGGCGTGGGGGACGAGGGGGAAGTGGAAGTGGACACGCAGTTACACTACGTGCAAGTTTGCACTCTGCGCAACTGGGCTTGGAGTGCTTCACAGCTTGCCCCGCCACATTCACAGCGTCTTCACAGCCAGGCAAAAGCTGTTCTTGAGGAGGATGGTGCATCCTGTTGTCGTAGCCGGCACGGCGGCAATGATGCCTCAAGGCCGGCGAATCGAGGAGCGGACCATGGAGCGTTCAAAGAAAGTGGCTCTCGGACTGGGCGCGACTGCCTTGGCACTAGGCACAGGATTCGGTGTTACCGGCATCGCAGACGCGACAACGGCCACTCCCGCACCCACCCCCACATCAAGCAGCCCGTCCAGCGGTCCCGACTACGGGCTGCGTCTCGACGGCGGCCGGCACGGACACGGACATGGGGACGGGCGCGGTCACGGGGTCCTCAAGGCGGACGCCGCGGCGCTCGCGGCCAAGCTGGGCGTGGACCAGGCCAAGCTGGAGGATGCGCTCAGGGCATTCCGCGAGGCAAACCGTCCGCCCGCCCGGAATGCAGACGGCGCCAAGCCGGACAGGGCGGCCAGGGAGGCGGCGTTGGCAGCATCGCTGGCCAAATCCCTGGGCATCGATGAAGCCAAGGTCAAGGCCGCACTCGACGAACTCCGCACCCAGGCGCAGGCAGACCGTGCGGCAGCCCTGAAGAGCCGGCTCGATCAGGCGGTGAAGGACGGCACGCTCACCCAGGCCGAAGCCGACGCCGTCACGAAGGCCGTGGAAAAGGGTGTGATCGGCGGCCGCTAGAGCCCCGGGCGAGCGGGCGGGGAACCGTTCCGGGCTGCGCGCGCCTGTGCGGACGGCGAGTCAGCCAGTGCGCTCGACGGCGGCGAGGATCGCCGCTCCGAGCTCCGCGGGCCTGGTGAATTGGGGCCAGTGCCCGGTGGGAAGGTCCACGAGTTCCACATCCCGGATGCGGGCGAGCTCCTCAACGTAGGGGTGCCCGGCGTCCATCCACTCCGTCAGCAATGAGGACGGGAACTCGCAGGCGATCACCGTGGCAGGGACGTCGTAGCGGCGCACATCGTGAAGGTGCTGCTTGTCGCAGGCCACAGCCTTTGGCTGCGGGATGGACCGTGCACGGAATGCATCGCGAAGCCCGTCGTCGAGGTCGGTGAGGTCGGCGTCGTCGAACACGTCCCACGAGGGCAGGGGGATCTCATCACCGTCAGCCGGCAGTTCATCATTGATGACGCCGCCCTCGCCGAGCGGTCCGCTGTCAACGTATACCGCCCGGACTACGCGGTCCGGGCGTTCGTCCACGGCGCCATGGATGATGGCACCTCCACCGGAGTGGCCAACGAGGACCAGCGGCCCCTCGATGCCGTCAATGGCTTCCACAACTGCGTTGATGTGGTCGCGGAGCCCGATGCCGGAACGCTTGGCGTCCTTTGCTTCGAGCCCCGGGAGGGTCAGTGCGTGGATCTGGTGGCCGGCCTCCACGAGCGGCGGAGTGACGCCGGACCAGGATGAACCATCGAGCCAGAAACCGGGAACCAGAATGATGTCCATGCCGGTACCCTACCCTTGCTGCCTGCCGCCGGGGGCCCATTTGGGCGGCCGGACTCAAATGGGTGTGCCCCGGGGACGCCAGTTCAGGAATCCACGGGGCGCACCCATTCGACGGCGATCAGGCTTTCGAACCAGCCAGCTCACGCTCGACGGCGGCGGGGGCCTCTTCCTCGCGGAAGGCCTCCCCGGTGCGCGGTGCATTGTAGAGGGTTTCGTCGAGGATCCCCTGGCGCTTGGCCACAATGGCGGGCACGAGAGCCTGGCCGGCCACGTTGACGGCCGTGCGGCCCATGTCCAGGATGGGGTCGATGGCCAGCAGGAGTCCGACGCCGGCCAGGGGCAGTCCCAGCGTGGAGAGGGTCAGTGTGAGCATGACGACGGCGCCGGTGGTTCCCGCCGTCGCAGCCGACCCGAGGACGGAGACCAGTGCGATCAGCAGGTACTGGCTGAAGTCGAGCTGGATCCCGAAGAACTGGGCCACGAAAATCGCGGCGACGGCCGGGTAGATCGCCGCGCAGCCGTCCATCTTGGTGGTGGCGCCCAGCGGAACGGCGAAGGAGGCGTAGCCGCGGGGAACGCCGAGGTTGCGCTCGGTGACGCGCTGGGTCAGCGGCAGCGTGCCGATGGAGGAGCGGGACACGAAGGCCAGCTGGACGGCCGGCCATACGCCGGAGAAGTACTGCCTGACCGACAGGCCATTGGAGCGGACCAGGACAGGGTAGACACCGAACAGCACCAGGGCGAGGCCGATGTAGATGGCAACGGTGAACTTGCCCAGCGAGCCG
Organism: Arthrobacter sp. NPDC056493; assembly: GCF_042795115.1. NCBI lineage: Bacteria > Bacillati > Actinomycetota > Actinomycetes > Micrococcales > Micrococcaceae > Arthrobacter > Arthrobacter sp. NPDC056493. Next base: position 12,062 of record NZ_JBHTSL010000005.1, read on the forward strand.
ATGGTGTCCCAGCCGTAAACGGCCACCGCGTTGCCGATCAGGCCCACGGTGCCCAGCGGTGCGACGCGGATGATCCACCACAGCACCTTCTGGATGACGGCCAGTGCAGAGGCGTTGAGGGCCAGGAACGGCTCGGCCTGCTTGCCCACCTTGAGGGCGGCAACGCCGACGGCGATGGCGATCACCAGGATCTGCAGCACGTTGAAGCTCACGGAGGTGGTCACGGCGCCGGAGTCCGTGACCGTGGAGCTGGCGCCAAGGCCCAGGAAGTTCTTCGGGAACAGCCCGATGAGGAAGGCCCACCAGTCGCCCTGCTTGCCGTCGTACTCCGCGTCGCCGGAGATCCCGGTGTTGGCGCCCGGCTGCAGGAGCACGCCCAGGCCGATGCCGATCAGCACGGCGACCAGCGACGTAATGGCAAACCACAGCAGCGTGTTCCAGGCGAGCCGTGCCGCGTTGGAAACCTCGCGGAGATTGGAAATGGAACTCACCACGGCGGTAAAGATCAGCGGCACGACGGCGGTCTGCAGCAGCGACACGTAGCTGGAGCCGATGGTCTGCAGTGTGGCGCCCAGCCCGTTGGGGTTCGCCTTGGTGCTGCCGGTGTACTTGGCCAGCAGGCCAAGGCCCAGCCCGACGATCAGGGCCGCGATGATCTGGAAGCCGAAGGAACCTGCCCACCGGGGCAGCTGGAAACCGGGACGCCCGGCCGAGGATGAAGTGGTTTGATTGCTCACCACAACAAGCTAGGCCGCGCAAAATACAGCTTCCAGCGGACATTGAGAAATATTACGCGGCTACAAGTGCTGCGGGCCGTCCGAATGCCCGGAAAATCGGCGCCACACCGCACTTTTATGAAGTTATTCCCTCCGCGCGTGTGGCCAACATCTCGCCCATGAGGGTGGAGTTTTTGCCCAGATATCATGACTTCGGGGCCCTCCAACTCGCGATATCTGGACAAAAACTCGGAACGCTTAGTCGAGCATGGCGCGCTTGAGGGTGTCGAGCCCTACGGAGCCGATGTTCAGCGCTTTGGTGTGGAAGGCCTTGAGGTCGAAATCCGGCCGGGCTTCGAGCTCCTCACGGATCTGCTCCCACAGCCGCTGGCCCACTTTGTAAGAGGGGGCCTGGCCCGGCCAGCCGAGGTAGCGTGCGAACTCGAACTGTAGGTTGCCCTCGCTGATGTCCAGGTTGGCCTTGAGGAAATCGAAGCCCTTCTCCGGCGTCCAGGTGCCCGTTCCCCAGCGCGCGGGAATATCCAGTTCCAGGTGGACACCGATGTCGAACACCACCCGTGCCGCGCGCATGCGCTGCATGTCCAGCATGCCCATGTGGTCGCCCGGATCCTTGAGGTAGCCGAGTTCCTCCATCAGCTTCTCGGCGTACAGGGCCCAGCCCTCGCCGTGTCCCGAGGTCCAGCAGACATTCCGGCGCCAGCTGTTAAGCAGTTCGCGCCGGTAGACGGCAGTGGCCACCTGCAGGTGGTGGCCGGGCACGCCCTCGTGGAACACGGTGGTGGTCTCGGCCCAGGTAGTGAAGGCGTCCTCGCCGGCGGGCACGGACCACCACATGCGCCCGGGCCGGCTGAAGTCGTCCGACGGCCCCGTGTAGTAGATGCCGCCCTCGTCGGTGGGCGCGATCCGGCATTCCAGCGTCTTCATGACGTCGGGAATGTCGAAGTGGACGCCGGCAAGGTCCGATACCGCACGGTCGGACAGCTCCTGCATCCACGCCGTCAGCGCATCCGTTCCCTTGAGCCGGCGCGCGGGATCGCTGTTGAGGATTTCCTTGGCCTCCGCGATGGAAGCGCCCGGCTTGATTTCCCCGGCTACCTGTTCCTGCGCGGCAATGATCCGCCCAAGTTCCTCAACACCCCAGGCGTAGGTTTCCTCGAGGTCGACGGCGGCGCCAAGGAACACCCGCGAAGCGAGGGCGTAGCGCTCCCGGCCCACGGCGTCCTTCTCCGGGGCAATGGGCAGCAGCTCCGCCTGCAGGAACGCGGCCAGTTCGGTGTACGCCGCCCGGGCGGCGGCAGCTCCGGCGTCGAGCCTCTCTTGAAGTTCCGCTGGCAGCGGGCCATCCGCTGTTTTGGCATCCGACGCGAGCTTGGCGAAGAAGCCGTCCTCCGCGGCGTACTTGGTGGTCTGCTCGATCACGATCGAGACCTGGCGCCGGGCCGAGACCTTGCCGGCGTCCCTGGCCGTCCGCAGGGACTCGATATAGCCGCTGATGGCCGCCGGCACGCTGTGCGTCCGGCCGGCGATGTTGGCCCAGTGCTCCTCGGTGTCCGTGGGCATGAGGTCGAAGATCGACCGGAGGTTCTGCGCCGGGGAATCGATGTTGTTCAGGTCGGCGAGATTCCAGCCCGAGTCGTGGATCTCCAGCTGGAGGCCAAGGCGTTCGCGCAGGGCATCGAGGGTCACGGCGTCGACGTCGTCAACGGGTTCCAGCCCCTCGAGGGCCGCCAGGGTCTTTCGTTCCGCCGTGGCGAACCTGCCGAGTCCGGCGGGGGAGAAGTCCTGGAACTCGGTGTCGTGCCCCGGGATGCCGAGCGTGGTGGCCAGGCTCGGATCCAGGGCGAGGAGCGTGTCGGTGTGGGCGTCGGCGACGGCGTCGATGGCGGTCCGGGGGCGCGCTGGGGCGGCAGATTCAGTAGTCACCCCACGAGACTAACGGGGCGGTTCCAGTTATGAAAGACTTACTGAATTTTTCAGCCCCGGCTCCGCTTCCAGGCGCCCGGACCCGGCGTCGGCTCCATCCGCAGCTGCTGCCGCCGCATCCACTGCCGGATGCTCGGCTTCTCGGGGCGTGCCGCTGCGCCGGAACCCAGTGAAAGTACGACGGCGGTAAGCGCCGCCAGCTCCTCGGGCGTCGGTTCGCCCTTGGTGACGGAGAACAGGGTTTCGGCCGGCTCGGCCGCCGGATTCTGGGCGGTCACAGCGGGATGTTCCCGTGCTTCTTCGTGGGCAGGCTCGCACGCTTGTCGCGCAGCGCCCGCAGCCCCTTGATGATCTGCAGCCTTGTGTCCGACGGGGCGATGACGGCGTCAACGTAGCCCAGCTCTGCGGCCTGGTACGGGTTGAGCAGCTCTTCCTCGTACTGCCGGATCACGTCGGCGCGTTTGGCCTCGACGTCGCCCCCGGCCTCGGCGACGGCGGCAAGGTCGCGACGGTAAAGGATGTTGACTGCGCCCTGGGCGCCCATCACGCCGATCTGGGCGGTGGGCCACGCGAGGTTCAGGTCAGCCCCGAGCTTCTTGGAGCCCATCACGATGTAGGCGCCGCCGTAGGCCTTCCGGGTGATCACGGTCAGCTTGGGCACAGTGGCTTCGGCGTAGGCGTAGAGGAGCTTGGCGCCGCGGCGGATGATGCCCTGGAACTCCTGGTCCTTGCCCGGGAGGAATCCCGGAACGTCCACGAGGGTGATGATCGGAATGTTGAAGGCGTCGCAATGGCGGACGAAGCGGGCCGCCTTCTCGGAGGCCGAGATGTCCAGCGTGCCGGCGAACTGCAGCGGCTGGTTGGCCACGATCCCCACCGTGTGGCCTTCAACGCGGCCGTAGCCGATGATCACGTTCGGAGCGTACAGCGCCTGCATTTCCAGGAAGTGGGCGTCATCGACGATCTGTTCGATGACCTTGCGCATGTCATAGGGCTGGTTCGCGGAATCCGGGATCAGCGCGTCGAGGCTGAGGTCGTCCTCGTCGAGCTCCAGCTCCTGCTGGTGCTCCTGCACCGGCGCCTCGGAGAGGTTGTTGGAGGGCAGGAAGTCCAGCAGTTCCCGGACGAACTCGATGGCGTCAGCCTCGTCGGAGGCGAGGTAGGTGGAGGTGCCGGTGGTGGCGTTGTGCTGCCGGGCGCCGCCGAGGGTCTCCATGTCCACGTCCTCGCCGGTGACGGTCTTGATGACGTCCGGTCCGGTGATGAACATGTGGGAGGTCTTGTCCACCATGACCACGTAGTCGGTCAGCGCGGGGGAGTAGGCAGCGCCGCCGGCGCAGGGGCCCATGATGAGGGAGATCTGGGGTACAACACCGGAGGCGTGGACGTTGTTGCGGAAGATGTCCGCGAACATGGCAAGGGAGGCAACACCTTCCTGGATCCGGGCTCCGCCGCCGTCGTTGATTCCCACCACCGGGCAGCCGTTGCGGAGGGCGAATTCCTGGACCTTCACGATCTTTTCGCCGTTGACCTGGCTCAGGGAGCCGCCGTAGACGCTGAAGTCCTGGCTGTAGAGGGCCACAAGCCGGCCGTCCACGGTTCCGTAACCCGACACGACGCCGTCTCCGAGCGGCTTCTTCTTCTCCATGCCGAAGGCGGTGGAGCGGTGGACTGCCAGCGCGTCGAACTCCACGAAGGAGCCTTCGTCCACGAGCAGGTCGATGCGCTCGCGGGCGGTGTTCTTGCCGCGCGCATGCTGCTTCTCGATGGCTTCAGGGCCGGAAGGCTGCTCAGCACGGGCCTGGCGGTCGCGGAAATCGGCAATCTTTCCCGCCGTCGTGGTCAGATCGTGGCTCATGAAGTGTCTCCGGCTCTGTAGCTGTTGTGCTGTAGCTGTTCTGCTGCGGCAGCGTGCAGGTGCTGTAGTAGCGAAATGCAGGGCCCCGGTTGGCGGGTTAAGTAGCATCCGTACAAATCCAAAGCCCTGATGGCTAGTCTAGTGACGCAAATTCCCGGGACCGCTGTAGGGTTCCTACAATTTTCGTCCGTGGCGCCGACGGAAGCACCGACGTTACTCGAGAGTAACAAGCCGCGGCTAGAGTGTCCCTATGACATCGAGCAGCGACGCTTACCCTGTTCCCGCCACACCCTACCGGGCCACCGGCAGCCTGCGGGGCCGGACCATACTGATGTCCGGCGGCAGCCGCGGCATCGGCCTGGCGATCGCCCGGCGGGCAGCGCACGACGGCGCCAACGTGGTGCTGCTCGCCAAAACGGGTGAGCCGCACGCAAAGCTCGAGGGCACGGTCTACAGCGCCGCCGAAGAACTCGAGGCCGCGGGCGGCAGTGCCCTGCCGCTGGTGGGGGACGTCCGGAGCGACGACGACGTCGCGCGCGCCGTGGATGCCGCCGTCGGCCGCTTTGGGGGAATCGACGTCGTCATCAACAACGCCTCGGCGATTGACCTCTCGCCGACGGACGCCGTGGACATGAAGCGCTACGACCTCATGCAGGACATCAACGTCCGCGGCACCTTCCTGCTGTCCAAGCTGGCACTGCCCGCGCTGCGGAAATCATCCGGCGGCCACATCCTCACGCTCTCGCCGCCCCTCAACCTTGACCCGAAGTGGGCGGGCCGGCACCTGGCGTACACCATGGCCAAGTACGGCATGAGCCTGACCACGCTGGGCCTGGCGGAGGAACTCAGGAACGACGCCATCTGCGTCAACTCGCTATGGCCGCGGACGCTGATCGATACGGCGGCCATCCGGAACATGGCCGGGGGCGAATCGATGGCCAGGGCTGCCCGCGGTCCCGAGATCATGGCCGACGCAGCCCACGCCGTCCTGACCGGGGCTGCGAACCCGGCGGGCGGCACCGGCCCCGGCTCCTGCAACACCGGCAACTTCTACACGGACGAGCAGGTCCTGGCCGCCGCCGGCGTCACGGATTTCCGTCCCTACAGCCTGGGGGCCGCCGAAGCGGACCTCGTCCCTGACATCTTCCTGTGAGCTGCCTCTGACCGCCCGCTTTCCCGGCCGGTCGGCCCGCCGAGTCGCTAGGATTCAACTATGGATGCCGCACGCCCTGACGATAGCCGTGGACAGCAGGAAAACCTGACCGGAGCGAAGGGCCTGCCCGAGCGGCCGGCCCTGGACCGGGAAGCCCTGTCCGACGCCAACTTCCTCGCCGCCACCGGCATCGCGCAGCTGACGGTCGTGGAGACAACCGGATCCACCAATGCCGACCTCTTGCGGGCCGTGAACGAGGATCCCAAGGCCTGGCCCGACCTGGCAGTCCTGACGGCGGAGCACCAGACCGCCGCCCGCGGCCGCCTCGACCGGGCCTGGGAAGCGCCCGCCCGCAGTTCGGTCCTGGTCTCGCTGGTGCTGCGGCCCGTCAACGCTGACGGCCGCCCCCTGCCCACCCAGACCTACTCATGGCTGTCCCTCCTGGCCGCCATCGCGCTGCGCGATGCGCTGGATGAGACGGCAGGAATACCTGCGGAGCTGAAGTGGCCGAACGATGTCCTGGTGCGCGGCGGAAAAATCGCCGGCATCCTCGCCCAGCTCGGCCCCCTGGGTGGCGGCTCGGTGCCGCCCGTCATCCTCGGCACGGGGCTGAACGTCACCCTCACCGAGGACGAGCTGCCGGTGCCCACAGCCACGTCCGTCCAGCTGCAGGGCGCCGGAACAGTGGACCGCACCGCGCTGCTGAAGAGCTACCTCTCCCGTTTTTGCACGCTGTACCGCAGCTTCTGCAATGCCGACGGCGATGCCACCGCCGGCCTGGCCGGCGGCCCTTCGCTGCACAAGCGCGTCGAAACGGCGATGGTCACCCTCGGCCAGCAGGTCCGCGCACAGCTTCCCGGCGACCACGAGATCATCGGCCACGCGTCCCGGCTTGATGACTCGGGCTCGCTGCTGGTGGTGGATGCCTCTGCCCACGAGCACGTGGTGACCGCGGGCGACGTCATCCACCTGCGGCCGTGGTCCCCGCAGGATTCTGACCAGCACGGCTCTGCCAAACGCGGGGCTGGATGGCACAGGTCTGAGAAGCACGGTTCTGAGGCGCACAGCTCTGACAAGCAGGGGTCCGGCGAAAGCGGTTATGCGTAAAGAGCTCCTCCCGGGCGAGCAGGTCATTGTGGTGACCCGCCCGCAGCCCAGGGTGCTGTTCCTCCCGGCGGTGGTTTTCATTGTGGTGCCCGCCCTTGCTGCATTTGCCTGCGCGTGGATCATCCGCGGCGGCCTGTCCGCGCTGGCACCGGCCATCACCGGGGAATGGACGTTCTGGGCGGTTACCGGCTGCGTGCTTGCCGGCCTGTGGATCCTCTTGGGCTACTGCCTGCCGCGGCTGCTGCGGTGGCAGTCCACCCGGTACTTCCTGACCAGCCAGCGGATCCTGGCACGCCACGGCATGCTCCGCCGCAGGGACCGGCAGGTTTTCCTGGCCTCAGTGCGTAATGTCACAATCAGCCAGTCGATGCTCCAGCGGATGTTGCGTTCGGGGAATATATCCTTGGATGCCGGGCACCATTTCGGCACCGTGCTGAAGGATGTGCCGGAAGTTGCCACCTTCCACAGGTTTTTGCTGGATGCCCTTGATGAGCTTCCGGACGACGAACCCTTTGGATTTGGTCTGGCGCCGGATGAGCCCGACGCCCGGTTTCCGCGGGATGTGAGAGAAGGTGGAAGAGATGAACGATGAGGATCAGCGCGGCGGCCAGGAGACTGGCACACAGGAGGCCGGCACGCACGGGACCGGCACGCACGGGACTGGCACAGACCATTCCGGCACGCAGGAGACCGGCCACCGGGAGGTGACGGACGCCGTCGTCCAAAATCCTGCCACCGGCACCCTGTCCGCGGAACGAATCGCGGCAAAAACCCTCGAATCACGGCTTCTGGGCGGCGAACGCAAGCTGCGCCGCCGCGAGGTGGCGGGCGGTGTGGGCCTGTCGCTGCTTTCGGCGCGCAAACTGTGGCGTGCACTGGGCTTCCCCAACTGGGGTGACGACGACGTCGCCTTCACGGAGCGTGACCAGGCTGCCCTGTCCACGGCTGTGGGCATGGTCCGGGCCGGAATGCTCACGGAGGAGGCCGCCATCTCGGTGACCCGTGCAATCGGGCAGATGACGGACCGCATGGTGGTGTGGCAGATCGAGGCCCTGGTGGAGGACATGGTCCACGAACAGGGGCTCACGGACGCCCAGGCCCGTAAGCGCCTCGTCCATGAGCTGCCCGCGCTGGTGGACCCCCTCGAGGCGATGCTGGTCTACTCCTGGCGGCGCCAGCTCAACGCCGGCGTGCAGCGGCTGGCCGTCCGGGCTGAAGCCGGCCTGCAGGCCAGCGAGGAAGGCCGCGAGGGCGACGAGGACGACGCGCCGCTTCCCCTGGCGCGCGCCGTGGGCTTCGCCGACCTGGTGTCCTACACGAGCCTTTCCCGCCGGATGAACGAGAAAACCCTCGCCAAGCTGGTGCAGCGGTTCGAGAACAAATGCGCCGAGATCATCTCGGTGGGCGGTGGCCGCCTCGTGAAGACGGTGGGCGACGAAGTTCTCTACATCGCCGAGACGCCGGCAGCGGGCGCCGAAATCTCACTCGCCCTGGCCGAGGCCTTCACCCGGGACGAGATCCTGCCCGAGGCACGCGTTGCCATGGTCTGGGGGCGGATCCTCTCCCGCCTGGGCGACATCTACGGGCCCACCGTCAACCTCGCCGCGCGCCTCACCACGCTGGCCGATCCGGGTACCGTGCTGGTGGACTCGATGACGGCGGCGGCGCTGGACCAGGACGAGCGGTTCGTGCTCATTCCCCAGGACGTGGAGAACGTCCGGGGATTCGGGGAGATCCAGCCGGTCACCCTGGCCCGGGGACGGGGCAAGGGCCTGGTCCTGGACTAGGCTCTCCTGAACCCGTACCCACAGCGTGGGCAGTCCTCCCCATCGCCCGGGCGGGACTGCGCGGGTAGGCTGGCGGGGTGCCGGACGGCCACAGTGCTGTTCTTGGACAAGCCGCCAGCGCCCATGTAATAGTCGAGACTCAGAATTGTTCCGGCGTCTCTATGGGGGAGTGGCGGAATGTCACCGGCCCGTGATGAACATCAGGGGCCAGTAAGCCGCGCTCAGGCGGCTGTGATTTCGGGGGAATAATAACGCTGTGTCAACTTTGTTCGGCAAGCTGGGGCTGAGGAACCGCCGCAACAAGATCGTCACCGGAACCGTCTTTTCCGCTGCCGCTGCAGCGCTGGTGGCCGGTGCCGTGATCTACCCGGGGTTCAAGACAACCGAGGTTGACCTTAACGACGGCGGCGTCTGGGTGGTCAGCAAGGCCCGCAACGCCGTCGGCCGGCTCAACTACCCCTCGCGGGTCCTTGACGGTGCCGTGACCCCGGCCAGCACCACGTTTGATGTCCTGCAGAACGCCGGCAAGGTGTTCGTTGACGACGAATCCGGCTCCACGCTGAACCAGGTGTCCGCCGCCAACATGAGGCTCGGCGGCGACAAGAAGCTTCCCGGCACGGCGCAGGTGAGTTTCGGCGCCGACGTCATCTCGGTCACCGACCCCGCCGACGGCAAGACATGGGCGATGTCCCCGTCAACCGTGAACGCCTTCGACGAGGAGTCCAGCGAGCCCGCGGTAAAGGGCTCCCAGGGCCTCGTGTCCGCCGTCGGCCCGGATGACCGCATCTATTCCGCGGACCCGAAGACGGGGCAGGTGACGGTGACCACCGTGGACGCCGCAGGAACAACCACCGGCACCGAATCCAGCACATGGGACGGACTGAAGGGCGCAGGGGACCTCCAGCTCTCCGTCGTGGGGGACCAGCCCGTGGTCCTGGACGCAGCCGCCGGAAAACTGTTCCTGCCCGGCGGGCGCGAAGTGCCCCTGGCCGACGCGCGGGAGGCGAAGCTGCAGCAGTCGGGTCCGGCGTCGGACTCCGTGGCCGTGGCCACCGGCAAGGCGCTCCTCAAGCAGCCGCTGAACGGCTCCGCCGCCAAGACCGTCACCTTCGGCGGCCAGGGCGCGCCGGCAGCGCCCGTGCAGCTGGGCGGCTGCGTCCACGCGGCATGGTCGGGTGCGAACAAGTACGTCCGGGACTGCGCGAACGACGCCGACAACAAGAACGTGGCCGTGCCCAAGGCCAGCGCATCGCCCAGCTACGTGTTCCGGGTCAACCGGGACGTCGTGGTCCTCAACGACGTGAACTCGGGAAACGTGTGGCTGGTCAACCAGAACATGCAGCTGGTCAACAACTGGGACGACGTTGTCCCGCCCAAGAACCAGGCTGACGACCCCAATGAGGAGTCCGCCGACGACAACACCATCAACGTCCTGCCGGACCGCACCAAACCGAACCGTCCCCCCGAAACGAAGCCCGACGTCGTCGGCGTCCGGCCGGGGCGCACCACGGTCCTGAGCGTCCTCGACAACGATTCCGACCCCGACGGCGACGTGCTGACCGCCTCGCTGGGTGCGGAAGGTCCCCAGGCCGGCAGCATCGAAAGTATCTACGGCGGGTCCGCTTTCCAGGTCACGGTGCCGGCCGACGCCGCGCCGGGGACCGAGACCTTCGACTACACCGCGGCGGACGGCCGCGGCCTGTCCGCCGGCGGCAAGGTGAGCCTGAGCGTCGTCGGACCGGACGAGAACCGGCCCCCGGCCTTCAAGCGCGGCGACCCCACCACGCTGCTGGTGGAACAGGGCAAGACCGTCAGCCAGAACATCCTCACCGACTGGGCCGATCCCGACGGCGACGACCTCGTCCTGATGTCAGCGACCGCCGACAACGACCAGGACCAGGTCAAGGTCCGCCGCGACGGCCTGCTCACCTACCAGGACTCAGGCGCCTCGGCCGGCAAGAAAAGCGTCACCGTGACCGTCTGGGACGGCCGCGCCACCACCACGGGCAAGGTGGTGGTCAACGTCCAGCCGCCGGGAGCGCTCGCTCCCGTGGTCAACGCCGACCACGTCACGGCCGTGGTGGGCCAGGACCTGGTCATCGCACCCTTGAAGAACGACGTCGATCCCAACGGCGGCGCTTTGCGCCTCGCCCAGGTGGAAGCCAGCGGAGCCGCAGAACTGGGCCCGGTCACCGACGGCGGCACCTTCACCTTCCGCAGCCGCACCCCGGGGCCGGTGTACCTGACGTACCTTGCCAGCAACGGACCGCAAAGCAGCCAGGGCCTCATCCGCGTGGATGTGGAATCCGGCAAGGACACCGGAAATCCCGTCGCCGTCCACGACGTGGCGCTTCTGCCGGTGGGCGGCAGCGTCCTGCTGGACCCGCTGGCCAACGACTCCGACCCGTCCGGGGGCGTCCTGGTCCTGCAGTCGGTCGCGGTACCGGAGAACGCCACGGCGTCGGTGAGCGTGATCGACCACAGCGTGCTGCGGATCACCGACATCGCCGGCACCAAAGACCCCTTCCTGTTCCGGTACACGATGTCCAATGGCAAGTCGTCCGCCACCGGAAGCGTCTCGGTGGTGCCTGTTCCCGCCCCGGCCGTGGTGGAGGCGCCGCAGCCCAGGCCCGACGAAGTCAACGTCCGCGTCAACGACGTCGTGACCATCCCGGTCCTGGACAACGACACCCACCCGCAGGGCGAAAAGCTGACCGTTGACCCGGTCCTGCCGCAGGCAGTCCCGGCGGAGGACGGCAAGAGCTTCGTCTCGGAAAACACCCTCAGGTTTATCGCCGGCAGCCAGCCGAAAACCGTGCGCGCCATCTACAACGCGGTGGACCCGCAGGGCCAGAAGAGTGCCGCCGCTGTGACCATCCACATCCTGCCGCTGGAAGGCGCCGAGAACTCCCGGCCGCAGCCGAGGAACCTGACGGCCCGGGTGGTGGCCGCCGGCACAGTTCGCATCCCGGTGCCGCTGGACGGCATAGACCCCGACGGCGACTCCGTCCAGCTGACCGGCATCGACAGCACGCCGGGCATGGGCACCGCGACGGCGGGCAGCAACTTCATCGACTTCGTCGCGGCCGGAAACGGCGCCGGAACCGACACGTTCCGCTACAAGGTGGTGGACCGCCAGGGCGCCGTGAACACCGGCACCGTCACTGTGGGGATCGCACCCCGCAGCGACACCAACCAGAAGCCCACTCCCGTGGACGACCAGGTAAAAGTCCGGCCCGGGCGGCAGATCGCCGTCGACGCAGCAGGCAACGACACCGACCCGGACGGGGACCTGATCCGGATCCTCGCCGACGGCATCGAAGCCGATGCCGCACTGAAGGCCACGGTCAGCAAGCAAAGCGGACGCATCCTGCTGCAGGCACCGGCCACCGAGGGCACCGTTAACATCCGCTACACGGTGGCCGACGAACGCGGAGCCTCCGCGCAGGCAGCCATCAGGATGGTGGTGGACAGCAACGTCCCGCTGCAGGCACCGATCGCCCGGGATGACCGGGTGACCTCCGCGCAGACGCTCGGCAAGACCGCCGTCGACGTCCCCGTCCTCAAGAATGACGAGGACCCTGACGGCGTGGGCGAGAACCTCAAAATCAGCAGCAGCGCCGGGACCGCGCGGCCGGGGCCGGACGGCACCATGATCGTGGAACTGACCGAGCAGCCCCAGCTGGTGCCCTACACGGTTGAGGACGTCGACGGCCAAAAGTCGACGGCGATCATTTGGGTGCCCGGCCTGGGCCAGCAGGTTCCCACCCTCGCCAAGGACCAGGTCCTCGAAGTGGTCGCGGGCCAGTCCGTGACAGCCGACCTCGCCGAGTGGGTCAAGGTGCGGGACGGCCGTTCGCCCCGGCTGACCCAGGCCGACCGGATCAAACTCATCGGTGCGGATGGCAGCAACCCGGTGGCCGGCAACGGCACCGCCCTCAGGTACACGGCGGACAGGGACTACGTGGGCCCCGGGTCCATCACCTTCGAGGTGACGGACGGCTCGGGCCCTGACGACGCCGCCGGACTCAAGTCCACGCTGAGCATCCGCACCAAGGTGCTTCCCGACCCCAACCGGAACAACCCGCCCGTGCTGCTCGGCGGCTCGGTGGATGTTCCGCTGGGTGACTCCGCCTCGGCAGACCTCGCGAAGCTGACCACAGACCCGGATGGTGACGACGCCGCGAACATGAAGTACGGGATCGCCGGCGCGGTACCCCAGGGCTTCAACGTGGCCATCGACGGCGCTTCGCTCAAGGTCTCGGCGAAGGACGGCATGAGGACCGGCGACGGTGGCGCCGTGCAGGTGAAGGCGAAGGACCCGCGCGGCCTTGAATCCACTGCCACGTTCCGGCTCGCCGTGACGGCAACCAACCGCCCGCTGCCGGTAGCCAACGACGACATCGAGGAAAACGCCGCGGCCGGCAAGCCCGTGACCGTCAAGGTGCTGGCGAACGACGCCAACCCGTTCCAGGACGCGCCGCTGAAGATCATCGGCGTCGCCACGGAAACCGGGCAGGGCACCGCCGCCATCAGCGGGGACTCGGTCACCGTCACACCCGCGGCCGGATTCTCCGGAACCCTCATCGTGTCCTACACGGTGGGCGACAAGACCGATGACGCCTCCAGGTACGCCACGGCCCGGATCCGGCTCACGGTCAAGGACAAGCCACTGGCCCCCACCACGCCGCAGGCGCAGAGCGTCGGCGACCGGACAGCGCTGCTGAACTGGACGGCGCCGGCGGACCGGGGTTCACCCATCACCAAGTACACGGTGTACGGCGAAGGCGGCTACAAGCAGGACTGCCCGGCCAACTCGTGCACCCTGAACAACCTGGTGAACAACACGCGGTACCACTTCCAGGTGACGGCAACGAATGACTTTGGTGAATCCGACCGGTCACCGGCTTCGGCCGAGGTCCGGCCCGACGTCAAGCCGGACACCCCGCTGGCGCCCTCGCTGAAGTTCGGCGACAAACAGCTCTCTGTTGCCTGGAAGGCACCCGCCAGCAAGGGTTCCCCGGTCAAGTCCTACGACCTTGAAATCTCGCCCGGACCCGCCGGCCAGAACCCGCAGATCCAGAACCTGACCTCCACCAGTTACGTCTGGAAGGGACTCACCAACGGCGTGGCCTACAAGGTGCGCGTCCTGGCCCGCAACGACGCGAAGGACCCGTCCGAGTGGAGCCCGTACTCCGCTGCCGAGGTTCCCGCCGGGGTTCCGGTGACGCCGGCTGCCCCCAGCGCCGCCGGTGCCAGTTCCGTGGGCAGCCAGTCCCAGGTGAACGTGAGCTGGACGGCGCCGGACAACAACGGCGATGCGGTCTCCGCCTACACGCTGACCACCCTGCGGGGCGGAGCGGTGGTGAAGAGCCAGAAGGTGGCCTCCGGAACGTCGCTGAATGTCACGGTGGACAACTCCGAGGCCGATTATGCCTTCACCGTTTCCGCCACGAACAAGGCCGGCACGTCCGGCACCAGCGCCCAGTCGGCGCCGGTCAGGGCCGCCGGCAAACCGGGCACCGTGAATGGCGGCACCGTGCGCGCAAACGGGAAGAGCGGACAGCTGGATGTGACCTTCACCCCGCTCACGGCGGCACAACGGAACGGCTCGCAGGCGTCGGAGATCAGCTACAGGTGGTCCACCGCGTACGGGTCCGGGCCCATCAACGCCGGCGGCGGAACTATCACCGGCCAGCCCAACGGCCGGGACGTGACGGTCAACATCATCGCCGCCTCCACCAAGAACAACGTGTCCGGCGATGGCAAGGCCATCGGCTCGGGAAACCCGTACGCGCCGCCGAACGCGCCCAACGTCAATGGTGGCAAGTCCGCCGTGGGCGACCCCCAGGTCCACTGGACCTGGAACTCCACCGGCACAAACGGCCGTCCGTTGAACCACTACGAGGTCAGTCTCGACGGCGGCGCCTGGACCAACGTTGGCAAGGTCACCAGGTTCGACGCTTCCGGCGGCGGCTGGAACAACACTCGGACGCTGCGGGTCAGGGCCGTCACCGTTGTCGCGGGAGACTTCGGGCGGGCATCAGCCACCTCCGGTGCGGACCCGACGCCGCCGCTGACAGAGGTCAGGGTCAAGCGCAGTGACAACAACAGCTGCCCCGGCAAGCCCGGTGTCCCGGACCGGTACAACGCCGCGACCCGCAGCTGCGGCGGCAGCGATGCCAACTGGGTCTCCTGGTCGGACGGGTGGATAGCCACCCCCTGCTGGTCCGACATCTACAACAACGGAAGCCGCTGGTACAAGATGAACGGCGGCCCGCACTCCGGCTGGTACGTCAAGGGCGTCACGGTGGACATCCGCGGCCCGGGCGTCGGCCAGTGCTGAACCATCCGACACACCCTACGCTGACAACGAACATGCCCGGAATGAAACAGAAGAGGAACAAGCCATGACGATGACAACCGAGCAGGCCGCCTGGTTTGAAGGGACGTTCGAGAAGCTCGTCGCCAACGTGGGCCAGGCTGTCCTGGGCAAGGCCCACGTCATCCGCCTGACTTTCACGGCGATGCTCGCCGAAGGCCATGTCCTCTTCGAAGACGCTCCGGGCACCGGCAAGACCTCCCTGGCCCGGGCCCTCGCGGCCACCGTCCAGGGGTCCAACAGCCGCATCCAGTTCACGCCTGACCTGCTGCCCTCCGACGTCACGGGCGTGACGATCTACGACCAGAAGACCCAGCGGTTCGAATTCCACAAGGGACCGATCTTCAGCAACATCGTCCTCGCCGACGAAATCAACCGGGCCTCGCCCAAGACGCAGTCGGCGCTGCTGGAAGTCATGGAGGAGTCCCGCGTCACCGTGGACGGCACCAGCTACGAAGCCGGCCGCCCGTTCATGGTGCTGGCCACCCAGAACCCGATCGAGCAGGCCGGCACCTACCGGCTGCCCGAGGCCCAGCTGGACCGCTTCCTGATCAAGACCTCCATCGGCTACCCGGACCACGCCTCCACCGTCCAGCTCCTGGGCGGGACCAACCTCAAGGACCGGTCCCGGGACCTGCAACCCGTCATCACCACACAGGCCGTGGCTGACATGGCGGACCTCGCTGCCACGACGCACGTCGACACCGCGGTGCTTGAGTACATTTCCCGGCTCTGCGAGGAAACCCGCAACGCGCCCGAAACCCGCCTGGGTGTGTCGGTGCGTGGTGCCCTCGCCATGGTCCGGGCGGCAAAGGTCTGGGCCGCGAGCCAGGGGCGCAACTTCGTCCTGCCTGACGACATCAAGGACCTCGCCGCCGTCGTCTGGACCCACCGCTTTGTCATGGACCCCGAAGCCGAGTTCTCCGGGGCAACGGCCGAAGCCGTTCTGGGACGCGTCCTGGCCGATGTCGCGGCGCCGCAGCAGCGCGCCACCGTCTAGGTGCGGCTGTCTAAAGTGCGGCAACTTAAGGTGCGGCTACCCAGGGTGCAGCCGTCCAGAGTGCGGTTGCCCAAAGTACGGCTGCCGAGGGTGCAATGGTCCAAGGTCCGGTTGGGAAGCCGTCAATCCACGGTGTGGTCGGATGCCGGCAGCACCGCGCGCCTGGCGCTCGGCCCGGCCTGGCGGATAGCCGACGGCGTGTGGGGGCGCCGTGTGCGCCCCGTACTGTCCGTGGTCAGCGTTCTGGGCTGGTCCGTGTTGGCCGCAGCGATTCTCCTGTGGGCGGCCGGAAACGCCTACGGCTGGCAGGAAGCCAAGGCGGCAGCCACTGCGGCGCTGGTGCTCTTCGTCATTGCCGTCGGCTTCATCCTGGGCCGGTCCTCCTATGGGGTCGTGCTCGACCTCGCCCGCACCAGGGTGGCGGTGGGGGACAGCGCTGTCGGAAGCATCGCCGTGTCCAACACGTCGGCCCGGCCGCTCCTGCCCGCTGACCTTGAACTGCCCGTGGGGGCAGCCACCGCCATCTTCCATCTCCCGCGGATGAAGCCGCAGCAGGTGCATGAGGACCTTTTCACCATCCCGACGGCGCGGCGTGCCGTTATCGTCGTCGGTCCCGTCCGCTCGGTCCGGGCCGATCCGCTGCACCTGCTCCGCCGGCAGGTGCTCTGGACGGAACCCGAGGACCTCTACGTGCACCCCCGGACGGTGGCGCTGGCCGGTTCCGCCGCCGGGTTCATCCGCGACCTGGAGGGCATGCCCACCACGGAGCTGTCCAGCGCGGACGTTTCCTTCCACGCGCTGCGCGACTACGTCGCGGGTGATGACCGGCGGCATATCCACTGGAAAACCACCGCCCGGACCAACAAGCTCATGGTCCGCCAGTTCGAGGAAACCCGCCGCGCCCACCTGGCCATTTCGCTGTCTATCAACACGGACGAATACGCGTCGGAAGACGAATTCGAGCTGGCCATCTCGGCAGCGGCATCCATCGGCCGGCAGGCCATCCGCGAACAGCGCGAACTGGACGTCCTGACCCAGTCCGGTCCGCTGCGGTGCGAGACGGGCCGCAACATGCTGGACGACATGACCCGGATCGTCGGCACGCCGCTGCGGAAGACCGCCGTCGACCTCGCCCGCACACTTGCCGACACGGTGCCCAACGCCTCGGTGGTTTTCTTCGTCGTCGGCAGCCAAGTGACACCCGCCCAGCTGCGCTCGGCCGCCGCCTCGGTGCCACCCGGCGTGCGGAGCCTCGCCGTGCTCGTCGACCTTGGCGCTGCCCCTGCCCGCGCCAACATCGGGGACCTCACCGTGCTCACGGTCGGGGACCTTTCCGACCTTCCCTCCGTCCTGCGAAAGGCCGCAGCATGAGCGAGGCCACCGGTCTCCGCCCCCGCCGTCCAGACAGCCGCCGCCGTCCGGACCGGAAAGACCGTTCGGACACCCCTCGCCGTCCAGCCCGGCCTGCTGCCGGGTCCGCCTTCGCCGACGGCCGGCCGCTGTGGCATTATGTGCTCGACGGCGGTGCCCTCACCGTTCTGCTCGGGCTGGGTGTCCTGGGGTTCGGCCTCAGCTTCGGCGGCGACCCCCATTACCTGGTTGCCGGCTTTGGCGGGATCATCCTGGGCCTGGCCATCGCTGCCGGCAACGCCCATTTCCGGCTGGGGCTGCTGATCACCACGGCCCTGGCCTTCGGCGGTTACCTGGTATTTGGGACGGCCCTGGCCGTGCCCGACGCCGCGGTGGCCGGGTTGCTGCCCGGCCTGGAATCGCTGCGGACGCTGCTGCTGGGCGTCGTTTTCTCGTGGAAGGACATGCTGACCGTCGGAGTTCCGGTTGGCACCGCGGGTGGCGTGCTGATCGTCCCCTTCCTGAGCTCACTCATCACGGCGATTGCCGCAGGAGTCCTGACCTGGCGGGTCCGGAGCCCTTACTGGCCGCTGCTGCCGGTCCTTGTACTGTTCGTCACGGGCATCGCCTTCAGCACCAATACCGGGTTCCTGACGATGGAAAGGGGTATCGCGCTGACGGTGGCGGGCATCGCCTGGGCCACCTTCCGGCGGGACGCCCTGCGCCGGCGGGACACCCACAAGGTTTCGGTTAACCGTCCCCAGCACGACGCCGGCACGGCCGGGAAGGCGCGCATGCGCCGCCTGGCGGCCGGAGCCGCCGTCCTGGCGGCGACGGTGGGAATCACCGCGGCGGTAGCGCCGCTCATCGACGCCGGTGACGAGCGGCGCGTCCTCCGCAACGTCGTCGTACCGCCCTTTGACCCCAAGGCATACGTCACGCCGCTGGCGAGCTTCCGCAACTTCGTCAAGGACAAGAAGGACGAGGCCCTGTTCACCGTTAAGGGGCTGCCCAAGGACGGGCGTGTCCGGCTCGGGGCACTCGATTCCTTCAACGGCACCAACTACACGATGGATCCTAACGGCTCCGGCAGCTTCAGCAAGGTGGGCGATGCGAAATCGATCAACACGCTCGCCGACTCCACGGACGCGGTACCGACGGACGACTACAGCCTGGACATCACCATTGATGGCTACCAGGGCTACTTCGTCCCGGGCGGCCGGCGGACCACCGGACTCAGCTTCGGCCCGGGGTCATCCGCCGCTGCCTCGGGGCTGTACTTCAACTCCGGTACCGACACTGCGGTGACTACCCAGGGCCTGGCCCGGGGCGATTCCTACACCGTCCAGGTTTCGGACCCGGTGAAGCTCGAGCACGGGCAGCTGACGCAATACGGCTTCGCCCGCGTCAGCCTGCCGGACACCACCGACGTGCCGCCGGTAGTGGGCGCCCAGGCCAATGACCTGGCCGCGGACGCCCCGACCGCCGTGGACCGGGTACGGCAGATCGAGGCCCACTTCCAGAAGAAGGGCGCCTTCAGCAACGGGCTCATCGCCGACGGGCAGCTCCCCAGTGTCTCCGGCCACGGCGCGGCGCGCATCCGCGACCTGCTGACCGCCAAGCAGATGCTGGGCGACGATGAGCAGTATGCCGTGGCGATGTCCCTGATGCTCCGCCATCTCGGCATCCCCTCGCGCGTGGTCATGGGTTTCTACCCGGACCCGAAGAGCCCGGAGAACGGTGCCGGCGAAATCAAGATCCTGGGCAAGGACGTCCACGCCTGGGTGGAGGTGGCGTTCGACCGGGTGGGCTGGGTGGCCTTCGACCCCACGCCGCCCAAGGACAACATTCCCATCCCGCCCGACCCGGAAAACAAGTCCAAGCCGAAGCCCCAGGTCCTGCAGCCGCCGCCACCGCCGCAGGAACCTGCCGATCTGCCGCCGGATTCCTCTCCCGACGCGCTCGACGCCGACGAGAAGAAGAACAACCCCTGGCTGCTTTGGGGCCCCATTCTCACGGCCATCGGTATCGCGATGGTTCCGGTCGGCATCCTCGCCCTGCCGCTGCTGCTCATCGCCCTGCTCAAGTCCCGGCGCCGGAAGGCCCGTTTCGCCGGCGGCGACCCTGCCCAGCGCGTCGGCGGCGGCTGGAACGAGGTCCTCAGCCTGGCCACGGACATGGGTGCCGCCGTGGACACCCGAGCAACCAGGCGGGAAACGGCGGCCGTGGTCGCTGAAGCCTTCCCCGCCACCGGCGCCACCACAACTCTGCTGGCGCACCGGGCTGATGCCTCCATCTTCGGGGCGGGCCAGCCCAGCGAGGATGAGGTGCGGGAGTACTGGGACGTCGTGGACGGCTCGCTCAAGGAGATGACCGGAACGGTCGGCTTCTGGCGGCGCCAGCAGGCGCGGTTCTCGCCGCGGTCGCTGCTGGCCGAGGCCCGGGCCGCCCTGGCCGCACGGGGGTTCCGGCGGTGAAGGGTTCGTCCGTGACCGGAGACGGGCCTGTAGCCGGCGGCGGGCCTGTGGCTGGCGAGGGACCAGCAGCTGGCGAGGGAACAGGGCCGTGCCTGCGCTGCGGGCAGCCGGTCCGCGCCGGAGCGAGCTTCTGCGGTGCGTGCGGAACCCCGCTGCCCAACAGGGGAGCCATGGTCAGCTGGGGAGCCCCGCTCGATCGGGAAGTTCCGCCCGGCAGCGCAGTTCCGCCTAGCCGGGGAAATCCGCCTGGCCGCGGAGTTCCGCCCGGCCGCGGCGGGAGGCAAGCCGCTCCGATTCCCGGTAGCATCCCGGTAGGGCTGGGGGAAGGATCGGACATGTCAGGCACTCTTGCGCTGCTTCCGGCGGCGCCGGGCAAGCGTCTCGGCGCAGCCGTCCTCGACTGGCTTGCACCGGTGGCCATCCTGACGGTTCTGCTGTCCTTCGGGTTCGCCGGCATCACCAGCACGCGCAGCGCCGGGCTCATCATCTACGACACAAGCCTGCTGGCACTCCTCGGGGGCATCGGAGCCGGACTTACCCTTGTGTACGCGTTCGCCGTCGCAAGCGTCGAGGGCCGCACAGGGAACACCATCGGCAACCAGCTCATGGGCATCCGCAGCGCTGACAAGGATGGCTACGCGCCGGGCACCGGTGCTGTGTTCCTGCGGGGCATCGTGACCGGCGCCGGCATGGTGCTGGCCGTCCTTGCCGCAGTCCTGGTGGCGGTCTTCAAGTGGTTCGACGCCGCCCTGCTGATCCTCGGACCGTTGCTGCTCCTCGGAACGGCGTGGGCCGTCGTCGTTGTGGTATCCAGCGCGTGGGACGCAAACGGCAGGCTCCGCGGGTGGCACGACCGTGCGGCCAAAACCCTCGTGTTCGATGTCGCCAATGGCCGCAACCCGGTCGCCACCGGCGGCATCGAAGGACCGTACAGCTTCGCGCCCCTGGACCTGCCACCGGTGCAGCAGGTGGCCTCGCCGGTTGCCTCCCGAACCCCGGTGGTCCAGGCCCCGGTTGCGGCCCAAGCCCAGGTTGAGCCGGTTCCGCCTGCAGCCGCGGGCCCGTCTGCCGCCCCGGACGCTGCTCACCCGGACGCGGCTGTTCACCCGGACGATGCCATGGACCGCACCCAGGTGCGTGCCGGGGTCCGCCAGGACACCCCTGAGGCGGTGTTGAGGATAACGCTCGACGATGGCCGCGACTTCCGCCTGGAGCGGACAGTCCTCATCGGGCGCAACCCCGCCCCTGCCGCCGGGGAATCGCAGGCGCAGCTGCTGCCGGTCCCGGACCCGGGAAGGACCATTTCCAAGACGCACCTCCACCTGCTCACGGACGGTACCGGCGTCTGGGTCACCGACCGCCACTCGACCAACGGCAGCGCCGTCACCACACCCGACGGCATGCGCACGGCGCTGCAGCCGGGTGTGCCCGCATTTGTCAGCCCCGGAACCACAGTTCATTTCGGGGACCGCACCTTCAACGTAGGACACGCATGAATTCACAGCAGGCGGCCGGAACTCCAGAGGCTGGCGACGAGCCCGGCCTCAAGCTGAGCTACGGCTACGGAACGGACCGGGGCCTTCGCCGCGAGCTCAATGAAGACTCGTACATCGCCGCGGACCCCGTATTCGCTGTCGCGGACGGCATGGGCGGCCATGAAGCCGGCGAGGTGGCCAGTGGCATGTGCGTGCGGGCGCTGGCACAGCTGCCGCAACTCGCCACCGGGGAGCGGACAGCCACCGCGGGGGTGGTGCAGCAGTACCTGGCCAGCGCCGATGCATCGATCCGCGACGCCACCGGCTCGCGTGCCGGCACCACGCTCAGCGGTGTGGTGGTGGTGGAGCAGATGGGAGTTCCCTACTGGCTCGTCATGAACATCGGGGATTCCCGGACGTACCGGCTGAGCCAGGGCCGCCTCGCCCAAGTCAGCGTTGACCACTCCGAGGTTCAGGAGCTCGTCGAGAGCGGCGAGATCACCGCAGAGGAGGCCGCGGTTCATCCGCGCCGGCACGTTGTGACGCGGGCGCTGGGCGCGGGCGACGAGACCGAGGCCGACTACTGGCTCCTGCCGATTGAGGAAGGCGACCGGGTGATGGTGTGCTCGGACGGCCTCAACGGGGAACTGACGGACGGCCAGATGCTTGAACTCCTGAGCACAGTCGAGGACCCGCAGGAGGCAGTGGATGCGCTGATCCAGGCTGCGTTGAGGCGCGGCGGCCGGGACAACATCACGGTGATCGTCGTCGATGCCAGGAACGTGCTCAACGATGCCGGTGTGTCGACGACGGCGCCCCGGACAGCCGCCGACGCGGAAGAGGAGGACACGCTGCCGCGTGCCGGAAGCGAGGACGCTGTCAATGGCCGCAGCTAGCTATGTCCCGGGCGGATGGCTAGGCCTCATCCGGTTCGGGACTGCGGTGATCCTGGACCCTGACACTCCGGCGCCGCTGGTCAGCACGGTGTGGGATTTGCTGGCGAAAGGCCCGGACGCAGCCGAAGTTCTCCATGCCGTGACGGGAGGGTTCGGCGCGCCGCTGTCCG
This sequence comes from Arthrobacter sp. NPDC056493, assembly GCF_042795115.1. Classification (NCBI taxonomy): domain Bacteria; kingdom Bacillati; phylum Actinomycetota; class Actinomycetes; order Micrococcales; family Micrococcaceae; genus Arthrobacter; species Arthrobacter sp. NPDC056493. The sequence continues at coordinate 34,377 of NZ_JBHTSL010000005.1, forward strand.
CCAGTCCGTGGTTCGGGATCATCGGGTTCAGCGACTCGCTGCGGGTATTCCTGCGCGGGGACATCGATCTGACCGTCCAACTCCTGTCGGGTCCGGTAAACCTCGACGGCCGGAACGTCACTACCTGGACCGAGCGATGGCTGGACGCACCCGAGTGGTTCAGCGTGGCCGTGCCCGCAGCTGCGCCACCGCGGTCCGGGTCGTCGGAGCCGGGCTCCCTCGCCGACACGCGCGCCGCTGAAATGCCCGCCGCCGTGCCTGCCACTGGATTGCCCCTGATGGAAGGGGCAGTGCTCCTGCAGTCGCTGCGCGTCAGCGTCAGCGGACCCGGCGGTACCCCGTCAGACCGGCTGGAAACTGCCGCAACGTCTGCTGCCGCAGGGTCTGCTGCTGCAACGTCTGTGGAGGCATCGGCCGAGACCATGGTGGTGCCCGGTGAGGACCTTTCCTTGGCGGCCGGTTTGGAGCCGGGGCCGCCGGAGGAAGTGTCGGCGGAGACTGTTGCGGGGCTGCAGGAAACCGTCACAGGATTCACCGGGGCTGCTGCTGCCGGGACACAGCCCCAGGAAGCACTACCCGAGGAAGCGCTGCCGCTGGAATCACTGCCCCCGGAATCGCTGCCCCCGGAATCACTGCCCCCGAAATCACCGGGTCAGGATGACTTGCCACCGGAAGACAGCCCCGCCACCGAACTCACCGGCTCGTACGACCACCTTTGGGACAGGACCGTCGTGCGCAGCATTGAGGATGCCGCCGTGCGGACCGGCCAGGAGGACGACGGCGGTGCTCCGGTGGCCGGGAAGATGGCAGTTTCGGATCCGGCGAGTGGGGTAACAGCTGCTCAGGAGTCTCCGGTCCAGGAGACTGCAGGCCAGGCGGCCGAATCCCGGGAGGCTGAATCCCGGGAGGCCGGCCAGCCAGTCGTTGCCCGTGAAGCACCAGCTCCGGCGGCCCCGTCCGCCCCTGCACTGTCAGCCCCCGCACTGTCAGGCCTGATCGACTCCGTGCCTTGGGCGACCGGCAGCGACCGTGCCCGGGCACCGGAGGTGCCGCCCGTGTTCCCAGCAGCGGAGGTGCCGCCGTCGTTCTCAGTGCCGGAGGTGCCGCCGTCGCTCCCGGCGCCCGACGCCCTGCCACCGTTCCCCGGTCCCCAGGTGCCGCCGTCGTTCATCCCCGTCCCCGGGCCCGGCGAGGCGGCGGAAGGGGACCATGACGGTCAGACCATCCTCAAGAGCGATCTCCCCACCCCCGGAGCCCAGCAGGCGGGACAGGAACCCGGCCGGGCCGCCGTGGCAGGCAACGGCCCCCGGGTGCTCGCCCGTGTGTGCCCCGCCTGCCACGCCAACCCTCCCACCAGCGGACAGTGCTTCACCTGCGGGGCGCAGCTGCCGGACGTCGCCATCCAAGTGCCGCGCCCCCGGCTGGGCCGGCTTCGGCTGTCCACGGGGGAGCTGATCGACCTCGATGAGTCGCTCGTGATAGGACGGCAGCCGGCCGTGTCCCGGGTCCAGGGCGGCACCATGCCGCGGCTGGTCCAGGTGGCCAGCCCCGGCGGCGACATTTCGCGGTCGCACGTGGAGGTCCGGCTGGAGGGCTGGCATGTGATGCTGTGCGACCTGAAAGCAACCAACGGCACCGTGCTGGTCCGCGAGGGGCAGCCGCCGCGGCGCCTGGCCCAGAATGAAATGGCCATTGTCCTGGACGGCGACATCGCAGAACTCGGCGATGACGTTTCCTTGCGCTTTGAGGAGATCCTGTGAGTTCCAGGCGGCCGGCGGCGCCTCCGCCCCGCATCCCCGGTTTCAACTACGTGAGTCTGCTCGGATCGGGCGGCTTCTCCGACGTCTACCTCTACGAGCAGGACCGGCCGCGCCGCAAGGTGGCCGTGAAAGTGCTGCTCTCCGGCCTTAAGACCGAAGGCGCCCGCCGCCGGTTTGAGTCCGAGGCGAACCTGATGGCCCAGCTGTCCTCGCACCCCTTCATCGTCACTATCTTTGAAGCCGAGGTGACCGGGGACGGGCATTCCTACCTCGCCATGGAGTACTGCTCCCGGCCCAGCCTGGACGTCCGGTACCGCCGCCAGCGCTTCAGCGTGGACGAGGTCCTTGCCGTCGGCATCCAGGTGGCCTCCGCCGTCGAAACGGCGCACCGGGCCGGCATCGCCCACCGGGACATCAAGCCCGCCAACATCCTGGTCACCGACTACAACCGCCCGGCGCTCACCGACTTCGGCATCTCCGGCACGCTGGCCGGCGACGTCGACGAGGACGCCGGGATGTCCATCCCATGGTCTCCGCCGGAACAGTTCAGGGACGGCACCGTCGACGGCGTACTGGTGGACGTGTGGGCCCTCGGCGCCACGCTGTACACACTGCTTGCCGGACGGTCGCCGTTCGTGCTGCCGGGCGCCGACAACTCCCAGCGCGAGCTCGTTTCACGCATCACCAGCATGCCCGCACCCCGGCTGGGCCGTGCCGACGTGCCGGAATCCCTTGAACTGGCCCTGGCAACCGCGATGGCGAAGTCGCCGGCCTCACGCTATTCGTCGGCCCACGCCTTCGCCCTGGCGCTGCAGCGGATCCAGGCTGAGCTCAACCTGTCCGTCACGCCGTTCGAGGTGCTCGAGGAACGCCTGCCGGAGGACGTGCACCTGGACGACGGCGTGGAGGAGACGCGCGTCCGCAACGTCGCCTCCATCGACCCGGACCGGACCGGAAGCGCCCCCACGTTCCCGGCCCGCACCAAGCCCCTGGACGGGGGAGGCGCAGTGCCGGTCTTTGCGCCTGCGCCGACGCCACAGCGGGCACCGGACGTCCCGCCGTCGGCCTTTCCGGCGGCCGCTGCCGCACCTGCGCCGCAGCCTGCAACGGACGACTGGGCCGACGCTACTGTCCTGCGCAGCAACCAGCCCGAGCCCGCGGACCAGGTTGGAGACCCGCCGGCAGAGCACGGAAAGCGCAACCTGTGGCTCGCCATCTCCGGCGGAACACTGCTGGTGCTGGCGGTCATCGTGGGCATTGTGGTGGCATCGGCCGCGCCGCAGCCCGAGGCCCGGCCCACCGAAACGGTCAGCAAGCCGCCAGCCGACGCCGTCGACGACGGGTCCGTGCCCGACGTCGCCAAGCTGGCCGGCAGCGCCGGCACGCAGGGAAAGGTCCGCTTCACCTGGACCAACCCGCAGCCGAAGTCCGGGGACACCTACAAGTGGCGGATCAAAACGGTCAAAGGCGGCGGAAGCTACCTGTCGACGTCGGCAACCCGGGTGGATGTCACGGCGAATCCGGCGGAGCCCACCTGCGTCCAGGTGATCATGGTCCGCAGCGACGGATCCGCCTCACCGGCGGGCGAGGATTCCATCGCGTGCCTCTAGCCCTGCACACAGCCACCGTGACCATCCGGCAGCCCAACTAGCCGCCCGGCATCAACAGACCCGACAACAAGACAGGAAAACATGGGAGACCTGGCCATAGATTTCTGCGGCGAGTGGTACGAGCCGACGGATGAGGACATCTTCAGCATCGGCCGCGAGGGCGACCTGGAGGTGGACGACAACCCGTACCTGCACCGGCGCTTCCTGCAGATTGCCAGGTATGACGGCATCTGGTGGCTCAGCAACGTGGGCAGCCGGCTCTCTGCCACGGTGGCCGACGGATCCGGCGGCATGCAGGCCTGGCTGTCGCCCGGCGCCCGGCTGCCGCTCGTCTTCAGCCACACCAGCGTCATCTTCACGGCCGGACCCACCACCTACGAATTCGCCGTCCACCTGAAAACGCCGCAGTTCCGGCAGGAGACCAGCAGCGAAACCAGCGGCGGCGACACCACCATCGGCCCGGTGGTCTTCACGGACTCCCAGAAGGCCCTCATCGTGGCGCTCGCCGAGCCCATGCTCCGGCGGGAAGGCACGGGATTCAGCGCCATTCCGTCCTCCGCTGAGGCTGCCCGGACCCTGGGCTGGGCCATCACCAGGTTCAACCGGAAGCTGGACAACGTGTGCGACAAGCTGGACCGGGCAGGAGTCGCCGGACTTCGGGGCGGCGGCGGCAAGCTTGCCACCAACCGCCGGGCACGCCTCGTGGAGCATGCAGTCACTTCCCACCTGGTCACGGCCGGCGACCTCCACCTGCTGGATAAGATGCGCGGGGACGGCGAAGCATGAGGATCCGGCTGACCCTGCGCCGGGACCCCGCCGAGGCCAAGGACCTGGCCGTCACCGTGGACGGCCGCGCCACCGTCGCTGACATCGCCACCGAGCTGTGGACGGCCGACCCCGCCCGGCGGCAGGAGTCCGTTCCGCCGAACCTGTCCCTCCGCATCGACGAGGCATTCGTGGCCGGCGGCATGCGCGGCATCGTCCTCGACCGGGCGGACAACCTCCTTGAATCCGGCCTGCGGCCCGGGTCCGTTGTTTCACTCACCCAGGTCAGCAGCCAGTTCGGCAACCCGGACGACGCCGGCCCTGCCGCGGACCGCGGCCCCGCCGCGGCAACGCTCCGCATAGTCTCCGGGCCCGACGTCGGACGGGAGTTTTCCCTGCCCTCCGGCACCAGCTACATCGGGCGGGACCGGAACGTGGACGTCCGGCTCACGGACCCCCTGACGTCGAAGCGGCACGCCCGCATCACGGTGGGGGAGAGCATCGAGATCGTCGACACGAACTCCGCCAACGGCCTCCAGATGGACGGGCTGCCCGTCACCCGCGCCACGCTGAATTCCTCCGACACCGTCACGCTGGGCGACACCGGACTGACGGTTGTGCCGCTGGCGCGCAGCGGCGCGGCAGCCCCGACGTCGCCCCTGGTGGACTTCAACCGCTCCCCGCGGGTGGTGCCCCGGTTCGCTCCAGGCAAACGGGTGCCCCCGGCCGGGCCCAAACAACAGGACCACCACCCCTTCCCCTACATCATGCTGATCGCCCCGCTGATGATGGGCGCGGTGCTGTTTGCAGTGACGCAAAGCCTGCTGTCCATGCTGTTCATGCTGATGATGCCCCTGTTCATCGTTGGCCACTACGTGGACCAGAAGCTGCAAAACAAGCGCGAGCGCAAGGAGCAGCTGAAGCAGTTCAGGGAGGCCATGGCAGCCTTCCGGCAGGACACCACCGAGCTCCAGCGCGTGGAGCGGGCCGTCCGGCTCCAGGAAGCGCCGTCGGTCAGTGACACCGTTGACTCCATCTACAAGCTTGGCCCCCTGCTCTGGACCCACCGGCCCGAACACTCCGGGTTCCTGGCGCTCCGATTCGGGCTCGGCACCGTGCCGTCCCGGATTCCCTTCGAGGAGCCGAACACCGCGGAGACCGAGACGGAATACCGGCGCGAGATCGAGGACTGCCTGGACCAGTTCCGGCTGATCGAGGGTGTGCCGGTGGTGTCCCAGCTGCGGTCAGCCGGCTCGTTCGGCCTCGCCGGACCGCGCGGACTTGTCGACGACGTGGCACGTGGCGTGGTGCTGCAGCTCGCGGGCCTGCACTCCCCGGCGGAAGTAGCCGTGGCTGCCATCACCTCGGCCCGGTCGCGGGAACGCTGGAACTGGTTGCAATGGCTGCCGCACGTCGGCTCGAGCCACAGCCCGCTCGGCGGCGACCACCTTGCGGCCGGCTCGGCAGGCGGCACCAGCCTGCTGGCCCGGATCGAGGACCTTGTGGAACTCCGTGAGGCCGCGATGCGCTCACAGGGTCCCGGACACCGGCCCGGCATCCAGGAGGACACCTCGGACGTTCCACCGCCGGTGCTGCCGTCGGTGCTGGTGATTGTCGAAGACGACGCGCCGGTGGACCGCGGCCGGCTGACCCGGCTCGTGGAGCGCGGACCCGATACCGGCGTCCACGTGCTGTGGGTGGCTGCCGGCGTTGAATCCCTGCCGGCCGCCTGCCGTGACTTCATGGCGGTGGACGGCGAGCACGGCACCACCACCGGCCAGGTCCGGCTGGGACGCCACACCTACCCCGTGAGCTGCGAGAGCCTCGACGCCGAACTTGCGGGCCAGCTGGCCCGCATGCTCTCGCCCGTGGTCGACGCCGGAAAGCCGGTGGAGGACGACTCGAACCTGCCGCGCGCCGTGTCCTATGCGGCGCTGGTGGGCAAGGATTTCCTGGACAACCCGCAGGCCGTGGCCGAACGCTGGCAGGAGAACAACTCCGTCCGCTCCACCGCCGTCGCCAACCGCAAGGACAACGGCTCGCTGCGTGCCCTCGTGGGGTCCAAGGGCGTGGAGCCCCTGCACCTGGACCTCAAGAACGAGGGCCCGCACGCACTGGTGGGCGGCACCACCGGCGCCGGCAAGTCCGAGTTCCTGCAGTCCTGGGTGATGGGCATGGCCACCGCCTACAGCCCGGACCGCGTCAGCTTCCTGTTCGTGGACTACAAAGGCGGCGCCGCGTTTGCCGACTGCGTAAACCTGCCGCACACCGTGGGCCTGGTCACCGACCTCTCGCCGCACCTGGTCCGCCGCGCCCTCACGTCCCTTCGCGCCGAGCTCCACTACCGGGAACACCTGCTGAACAGGAAAAAGGCCAAGGACCTGCTCGCCCTCCAGCGTGAGGCCGATCCCGAGGCCCCGCCCTACCTGGTGATCGTGGTGGACGAGTTCGCTGCCCTGGCCACCGAGGTGCCTGAGTTCGTGGACGGCGTGGTTGACGTCGCCGCCCGCGGCCGGTCCCTGGGCCTGCACCTGATCCTCGCCACCCAGCGGCCCGCCGGAGTCATCAAGGAAAGCCTGCGCGCCAACACCAACCTTCGGGTGGCCCTGCGCATGGCTGATGAGGACGATGCCACGGACATCCTTGGCGTGCCGGATGCCGCATACTTCGACCCCTCCATCCCGGGCCGCGGCGCGGCGAAAACCGGTCCGGGCCGCATCCAGGGTTTCCAGACCGGTTACGCCGGCGGCTGGACCACCGAACGCCCGCAGCGCCCGCAGATCGACATCGTGGAGATGGCCTTCGGGTCCGGTCCCGCGTGGGAAACACCGGCCGCCGACACCGCCGTGCAGGACGAACCCGCCGGGCCCAACGACATCGCCAGGATGACCGCCAACGTCATCGCCGCCGCGGACCTGCTGGCCATCGGACCGCCGCGGAAGCCGTGGCTGAACCAGCTGGCCACAACCTACGATTTCTCCCTGCTGCCCAACCCGCGCACCGACGAACGGCTCCTGCTGGGCGTAGCGGACAACCCCTCCCGCCAGGACCAGCCCACCGTCTTCTACGAACCGGACAAAGACGGCAACATGGCCATCTACGGCACCGGCGGGTCGGGCAAGTCCGCTGCACTGCGGGGCATAGCCATCGCCGCTGCCGTCACACCCCGCGGCGGCCCCGTCCACGTCTACGGGATCGACTGCGGCTCCGCCGGGCTGAAAATGCTCGAGGAGCTTCCGCACGTGGGCGGAATCATCGACGGCGACGACGTGGAGCGTGTGGGCAGGCTCCTGCGCTGGCTCCGCGACCTCGCCGAGGACCGGGCGAGCCGTTTCGCCGAGGTCCGCGCTTCCACCATCGGGGAATACCGCAGGCTCGCCGGCCTGCCGGATGAAAAGCGCATCTTCGTGCTGGTCGACGGCATGTCGGCCTTCCGCGAGGCCTATGAGTACAGCAAGCTCTCCGGCCTCTGGGACCTCTTCCTGCAACTGGCCACGGACGGCCGTCCCCTGGGCATCCACCTCGTTGTCACCGGTGACCGTCCCAACTCCGTCCCGGCGTCGTTGCTTGCCTCCATCCAGCGGCGGCTGGTGCTGCGGCTGTCCGCCGAGGACGACTACCTGACCATGGACGTGCCCAAGGACGTCCTGGGCAAGGCCTCGCCTCCTGGGCGCGGGCTGCTGGGCGGCCTGGAGGTGCAGCTCGCCGTCCTGGGCGGCAACTCCAACCTGGCCCTGCAGGCCCGCGAAGTCCACAAACTCAGCGAGGCCATGCTCCGCCAGGGCGTGGAACGGGCTCCCCGGATCGAGCGGCTGCCCGAACAGATCGACCTGGACATCCTGCCGGCCGGGCTGCCGGACCTGCCCGTCATCGGTGTCGACGACGAAACACTGCAGCCCGCCACGCTCATGGCCAAGGGCCCGCTGCTGCTCGCCGGCCCGCCGGGCGCCGGCCGGACCGTGGCACTGGTGACCATGGCCTATGCGCTGCGCCGGTCCAACCCCGACGCGGAACTGGTTTACCTCGCCGCCAGGAAGTCCGCCGTGGCGTCCCTGCCGGTCTGGGACCGATCGCTGGTGGGGGCCGACGACGTCGAGGAGGCGGTGGAAGCACTCACGGACCACGCTTCGGCCAACCCGGGCAAGGTGGCCATCTTCATCGAGGGACTCACAGAGTTCACCGACACCCTGGCCGAGTCCGGCATCGAAAGGCTGGTGGCGGCGTCCATCAAGGCCGACCAGTGGGTGGTGGGGGAATCCGAGACTTCCACCTGGTCATCGGCCTGGTCGCTGGCGCAGCCGTTCAAGTCGGGCAGGCGGGGACTGCTGATTAATCCGGGCGATATCGACGGCGACAGCCTCCTCAATACCTCGCTCGGACGGGTCGGCACCGACTTCATTCCGGGACGCGGCTACATCGTGGGCAGGGGCAAGGTTCGCAAGCTCCAGATCGCGCTGCCGCCGGAAAACCGGCAGTAGTCAAGTAGTAGCTAATTTGGCGCGCCGCGCGGGACTGTAGGAAGATACCCGGGACAAAACTCGGCGCGGGAGCATCCTGCGCGGCTGCAAAGGTACTCCCATGATCCGAATCACCCGTCTGCGGGACGCGCTGCTGCCCGGAACTGCTGCTGCCGTGCTGGCTTTCACGCTTGCGGCCGGCGCCGCCGGAGCGGCGCAGGCGGCCTGCCTGCCCGGGCAACAGTGCACCGAGTCGCCGGCACCCATCGCCCCGCCGTCGTCCGGTTCACCGGCTCCGACAGCGACGGCGGCTCCCGCGCCGACGCCTGCTCCGGCACCGCCGGCGCGGAAGGCACCTGCGCCGGCCCCCGCTCCGGCCCCTGTCCAGCCCGTGGCGCCGGCGGCGCCGCGCGTTGCTCCGGCACCGGCGCGGCCGGCCCCGAGCCTTACAGCTGTGGCCACGCCGACGGCGGATAGCGGAATGGCGCCCGCTGCGGTGCAGGTGGCGACACCCGCGGTGGTTCCCGTCACCTCTGCCTCCGCCACCCCCGGTCCGTCGTCCTCCACCCCGGCGTCCGAGTCCAGCTGGACCAAACCTATCCCCGCCCCTGTCCAGGCCAGCCAGGCCGCCGCCATCGTAGTCGCGGACAAGGGCTCCGGCATCGGCATCTTCGGCCTGTTCGCCGTCATGGGAGGCGTCCTGCTGGTGGGTCTGGGCGGGCTGGCCTTCGCACTGTGGAGCCGCAACCGCCCCGGTCACTGGTAGGGCTTTTACCGGCACGGGAGGCCTGCCGGCTCGGCAAAATGTCCGGGCCGTAAGGCAAGATAGGTCTGTGAGCACACCATCAGGCCCCACAGAGCAGATATCGAGCACAGACAGCGCAGCCACCGGAACTGACCAGCTTGAGCCGGAAGCCATTCCCTCCGGGTCGGTACGGGATGAGTACGAGAACCTGGCGGACCTCGTCCGGAAGTACCGCTTCGCGTACTACCAGGAGGACGAGCCCCTCGTCTCCGATGCCGAGTTCGACACGCTCTTCCGCCGGCTGGAGGAACTCGAGGCGCTGCATCCGGAACTCGTCTCCAATGATTCGCCCACCCAGGAGGTTGGCGGGGAAGCGTCCGCGGCGTTTGCCGCCGTCGAACACCTCCAGCGGATGTACAGCCTGGAGGATGTGTTCTCCATCGAGGAACTGCAGGCCTGGATCGCCAAGGCGGAGGCGGGGGTTGCCAAGTCCGGTAATCCGGATGCCGCCTGGCTGACCGAGCTGAAAATCGACGGCCTCGCCGTCAACCTGCTCTACCGGGACGGCAGGCTGGTCCGGGCCGCAACCCGCGGCGACGGCACCACCGGCGAGGACATCACGCACAATGTGCTCACCATCAAGGAGATCCCGCAGCAGCTTAGCGGCACCGGTTTTCCCGCCGAGGTGGAAATCCGCGGCGAGGTGTTCATCCCGTCCAAAGCGTTCGCTGAATTCAACGAGGCCCTGATTGAGGCGGGCAAGGCTCCGCTGGCCAACCCGCGCAATGCCGCGGCCGGCTCGCTCCGCCAGAAGGACCCGGCCGAAACCGCCAAGCGCCCGCTGCAGATGTTCGTGCACGGGATCGGAGCCCGCGAGGGCCTTCAGGCTGCCAGCCAGTCGGAGACCTACCGGCTCCTGGCGGAGTGGGGACTGCCGGTCAGCCCGTACTTCGAGGTTCTCGGCAGCCCGGCCGAGGTGCTGGCATTCATCGGGAAATACGGGGACAAGCGGCACAGCCTGCTCCACGAGATCGACGGCATCGTGGTGAAGATCGACGACTTCGCCACCCAGCGCGCCCTGGGCTACACCACGCGCGTTCCGCGGTGGGCCGTCGCGTACAAGTACCCGCCCGAGGAAGTGCACACCAAGCTGCTGGACATCGCCGTCAACGTCGGCCGCACCGGCCGGGTCACGCCGTTCGGGATCATGGAGCCGGTCAAGGTCGCGGGCTCCACCGTGGGAATGGCCACCCTGCACAACCAGGACGTCGTCAAGGCCAAGGGCGTCAAGATCGGCGACATCGTGGTCCTGCGCAAGGCCGGCGACGTGATTCCGGAGATCGTCGGCCCGGTGTTGGCACTCCGGGACCAGCAGGATCCGCCGGTGCGGGATTTTGTGATGCCCACGGAATGCCCGTCCTGCGGCACGCCCCTTGCTCCCGGCAAGGAAGGGGACGTGGACATCCGCTGCCCCAATGCCAGGTCATGCCCCTCGCAGCTGCGTGAGCGCGTGTTCCATGTGGCCAGCCGGGGAGCGTTCGACATTGAGGCCCTCGGCTGGGAGGCCGCCATCGCACTGACCCAGCCGACGGAACCTGAGGTCCCGCCGCTGGTCAGCGAAGCGGCCCTTTTCGACCTGACGCCGGAGGACCTGGAACCTGTCAGGATCCGGCGCGAGAAGCGGTCCAAGAGTGTTCCCACCGGCGAGTTCGAGCTCGTGCCGTATTTCTACAGCAAGGGCACGGCCAAGACGCCCTCAAAACCGACGGCCACCACCGGGAAGCTCTTCATCGAACTGGAAAAGGCCAAGACCCAGCCGCTGTGGCGCGTCCTGGTGGCGCTGTCCATCCGGCACGTCGGTCCCCGGGCCTCGCGCGCCCTGGCCAACCACTTCGGCACCATGGACGCCATCCGGCAGGCCTCCGAGGAGGAGCTCGCGGGCGTGGACGGGGTCGGCCCCACCATTGCCGCAGCTCTCAAGGAATGGTTTGCCGAGGACTGGCACGTCGACATCATCGACCGCTGGGCGGCCGCCGGGGTCCGGATGAAGGATGAGCGGGACGAGTCCACTCCGCGCACCCTCGAGGGGCTGACCGTGGTGGTCACCGGAACCCTGGAAGGCTTCAGCCGCGACGAGGCCAAGGAGGCCATCCTGGTCCGCGGCGGCAAGGCGGCAGGGTCGGTGTCGAAGAAGACCAGCTATCTGGTGGCCGGTGACAACGCCGGCACCAAGCGGGACAAGGCCGAGCAGCTGGGCGTGCCTGTCCTGGACGAGGACGGTTTCCGGGAGCTGCTGGCCACCGGCCCGGCGCCTGCCGGGGAAGACCAACCTGACGACCCCGAGGCAACCGCCGATTCCGGCGACCAGGAGGATTCCGAATGACGCAAGTTTCAACTGACCCCGTGGACGTGACCGGGCTCCTCGACGTGGCCAGGGCCGCCGCGGCCGCCGGCGCCGGGGTCCTTGCCGGGCGCAGCAACGGCGCCCTGGACACAGGGACGGTCAGCAACAAGGGCGAAGCCGGCGACTGGGTCACGGCCTTCGATGTAGCCGCGGAGGAAGCCGTGCGCACGGCCATCCGCACCGCGCGCCCGGGTGACGCGATTACCGGCGAGGAGCACGGAACCACACGTCCCGAGAAGCCGACCGGGCTGCGGTGGTCCATCGATCCGCTTGACGGCACCACCAACTTCATCCGCAACATCGTCTACTACGCCACCTCCGTGGCTGTTGCCGATGCCGACGGCGCATGGCTGGCCGGCGTCGTGCATGCACCCGCGTTGGGCCGCGTGTACTACGCCTCCAAGGGCCAGGGCGCGTGGCTGGAACAGGACGGGAAGCGGGTGCAGCTCACCGGTCCGGTTCCCGGCCGCACCGGCCAGATCCTGTCCACCGGCTTCAGTTATGACCCGGAGGTGCGCGCGGAACAGTTCGCGGCGCTGGGCGGCTTCGTGGACGGCTTTGCGGACGTGCGGCGGCTCGGCTCAGCTGCCCTGGACCTGTGCATGGTCGCCGACGGAACTGTCGATGCCTTCGGTGAGCGGGGCCTGAACGAGCACGACTTCGCCGCGGGTGCGCTGGTGGCCGAAGAAGCCGGCTGCTGGGTGCGGCGGCCGCGGCTCACCAGCCCGCTCGACGGCGGGCCCTCCGCCGAGGAACGGCTGTCAGCCTGGACCTGCGCGGGCACGCTGGAGATGTCCGGCAAGTTCCCGCTCTAGCCGGGTGCTCCGCCGGGGCCCGGGCCAGTTACGGCCCGGGCTTGTGGTTCACATGCGCGGCGGAGTCAGGTTGTAGCGCGCAATAATGTCCGGCAGCCAGGGCGCCTCAGCGAAGCGCAGGCCGAAGTGGGCCGCGAGTTTCTCGATCGTCTCGGGGTCCGGGAGCCCGGCTTCGATGTGGTTGGCAAGCCCCCAGAAGAAGTGCTCAAACCCGGCCGGGCTTATCACCTCTATCATCCGGGCAGGCACCTTGCCCGCGTTCCACATGGTGTGTAGTTCATTCCGTGGCTTGGTGATGTACCCGCCCGCACCCAGGACCGCCTCGCGGTCACCGGACCGGAATCCTATCTCCCCCTCAATCACGATGGAGTATTCATCCTCACGGGTGTGGATATGCGGCGGCACCAGCGCACCGACCGGAAACGGGTGTTCCACGATCGAGAGTTTTTGATCTGTGTCCTCGCCAAAGAGCTTGAACACGACGCCGATGCCGCCGAGCGGTGCTTCCCGTCCCTGACCGGGCTGAACGACAGCGAGTCGCGGAGCCCCTTCCTCGTTCATGGGATTTCCCTTCGTTCCGATGCGCTGCGAAGTCCTCCGGGTGGTGCACTTCAATGGGTTGTGCACTCCATCGGATGGTGCGGTGCAGGCATTATGGTCCCGCCAACCCTGCAGGTCCATACCGAAAACAAAGCGCTGCGGTTATGCGCCTGCCACTCCCGCTACGGCGGGCGCGCCGGAGTACCGGTTCAGGGGCCGCTCCAGCCCGTAGTGCTCGCGCAGCGTGTTCCCCGTGTACCCAGTGCGGAACAGGCCCCTTGCCCGGAGCACCGGGACCACGTGGTCGACGAACGTCTCCAGCCCGGACGGAAGCACCGCCGGCATGATGTTGAAGCCGTCCGCGGCCCCGTTCCGGAACCACAGCTCAATGGCATCCGCCACCTGTTCCGGCGTCCCCGTGAAGGTCCGGTGCCCGCGCCCGCCGCCGAGCCGGGCGATCAGCTGCCGGACGGTCAGGTTCTCCCGGCGGGCCAGTTGGACAATGAGCGTGTACCGGCTCTTCGAGCCCTCGATCTCATCCTCGTTGGGAAGATCTGCCGGGAGCTGGCGGTCCAGGGCAAGATCGTCAGGATCCACTCGCAGAGCCTTTGCCAGCTGGGCCCTCGCGTATTCCGGCTTGATGAGGTCCTCGAGTTGCTGGTCCAGGCTCCGGGCCTCGGCTTCGGTGGATCCGATCACCGGCACGATGCCCGGGAGGATTTTGATCCCCTCCGGATCCCGCCCCGCTGCGGCGGCACGGCTCTTCAGGTCAGAGTAGAAGTCCTGCGCATCCTCAAGGGTCTGCTGGGCGGTGAACACCGCCTCGGCATACCTGGCCGCGAGGTCCTTGCCGTCCTCGGACGAGCCCGCCTGAACCAGCAGCGGATAGCCCTGCGGGGAGCGCGGTACGTTCAGCGGCCCCTGCACACTGAAGTGCTTGCCGGCATGGTTGATGGGCCTGACCCGGCCGGGATCGGCCCAGACCCCGGACTCTTTGTCCGCGACCACGGCGTCATCGTCCCAGCTGTCCCACAGCTTGCCGGCCACATCGAGGAACTCAGCCGCCCGCTCGTAGCGTGCTGCATGGGACGGCTGGTCATCGATGCCGAAGTTGCGGGCGGCGTCAGGGCCCGCCGTCGTCACCACATTCCAGCCGGCGCGGCCGCCGCTGACCACGTCGACCGAGGCGAAACGCCGCGCCAGGTTGTAGGGATCGTTGTACGTTGTGGAGGCCGTGGCGATCAGGCCGATCTTCTCCGTGACGGCGGCCAGGGCCGTCAGGAGCACGGTGGGCTCCAGCCGTCCGGCGGGCCGCCGGCCCACATCGCCGAAGATGACGGGGGAGTCGGCGAAGAACACGGAATCGAACTTTCCGCGTTCGGCGATGGCGGCGAGGTTCTGGAAGTGACGGACATCGGTCCCTGCCAGGGGGTTGCTTTCCGGCAGCCGCCAGGATGCCTCATGGTGTCCGGTGCTCATGAGGAAGGCGTTCAGGTGCAGCGTGCGGTCTGGGGTGCTCATGGTGCGGTCCTTTTCGAAGTGTCTGGGGTGTCGGGGTGCCGTGGCGTGGGCTGCCGGGCTGTGGGTTTCCAAGCAGCGGTTTCTAGGCGGCGGCTTCTACGCGGTGGCGGTTTACGCCCAGGGCTCCCAGCAGGTCGGCGTGCAGGCCCGCAAAGCCGGCGTCGTCCGGAGCGCGGTTGGTTCCCGAGATAACCTTGCGTTCCAGCGCCACCTTGCCGTGGTCCAGCACCACGATGCGGTCCGCCAGCGCGATAGCCTCATCCACGTCGTGGGTGACCAGCAGCACGGCAGGCTGGTGGGCAGCCACCAGGTCCGCGAGCAGGCTGTGCATCTTGAGGCGGGTCAGTGCATCCAGCGCCCCGAAGGGCTCGTCCGCCAGCAGCAGTTCGGGGTCGCGGACCAGGGATCTGGCCAGTGCAACGCGCTGCTGTTCCCCGCCGGAGAGCTGATGGGGCCAGGCCCGTTCGCGTCCGGCGAGTCCCACTTCGGCGAGCGCACGGCGGCCGCGTTCCTCGGCGTCGTGATCCTGCAGGCCGAGGGTGACGTTGCCCAGCACTGAGTCCCAGGGGAGCAGCCTGGAGTCCTGGAAGACAACGGAGACCTTGGCGGGAACGGTGACGGTTCCGGTTCCGCTCACCTCATGGTCCAGCCCTGCCAGGGCCCGGAGCAGGGTGCTCTTGCCGCAGCCGCTCGGGCCCAGGAGCGCCACAAACTCGCCGGGGGCGATGTCCAGGTCCACACCGTTCAGGACGCCCTTCGGTCCGTAGCCGCGGACGAGGCCGCGCACGCTGACCGTTGCCGTTTCGGCGTTTGGGGTCAGCCGGCCATCGTTAGTTGCCATGACAGTGCCTTTCGTTGCAGGAGTTGGACGGCGCCGTCCGAGAGGAGCCCGAGGATCCCGTAGACGGCGAGGCCGAGGACAATGATGTTGGTTTGGCCGTACGTGCGGGCGAGCTCCATCATGTAGCCGATGCCGCTGGTTGAGTTGATCTGTTCGACGACGACGAGGGAGACCCAGGCGCCGGTGACCGCGAAGCGCAGGCCCAGAAAGAACCCGGGCAGGGCCCCCGGCAGCACCACTTTCTTGATGAAGGCCAGGCGGCTCAGCCGCACTGTCTGGGCCAGCTCCACATATTTGGTTTCGATACTGCGTAGTCCGGCGTGGGTCTGCAGGTAGATCGGAACGAACACGCCGAGGGTGATGGTGAGGACCTTCATGGTCTCGTCGATCCCGAACCACAGGACAAGCAGGGGCAGGAGCGCCAGGGACGGGATGGCCCTCTTGATCTGCACGGGTCCGTCCACCAGAGCCTCCCCGACGCGGCTGAGCCCGGCAGCCAGGGCCAGGACGACGCCGAGGACGATCCCGAAGAACAGCCCCAGGGCCGCACGCTGCGCCGAGATGCCCAGGTGCTCCTGCAGTTTCCCGGAGGCAAGCTGCTCGCCGGCGGTGGCGACGACGGTCCAGGGTTCGGAGAGGATGCGCGGGTCAAGCAGGCCCGTGCCGGAGGCGAAGCACCAGGCGGCCAGAAGCAGTGCGGGGCCGGCGAGGGCGGCGAACCGGCGCCGCGGTCCAGGGCCCAGCCGCCTGGTCAGCGGGCGGCGGTCGGCAGCCCTGGACGGGCCAAATTCCTCCCCGCCGCCGGGTCCTCGGCCCGGCTGACCGGAGGCGTGGGTGGTTCGTGCAGCGCCTGCGGCCAGTTTCCGCACCAGC
This sequence comes from Arthrobacter sp. NPDC056493, assembly GCF_042795115.1. Lineage (NCBI taxonomy): Bacteria > Bacillati > Actinomycetota > Actinomycetes > Micrococcales > Micrococcaceae > Arthrobacter > Arthrobacter sp. NPDC056493. The sequence continues at coordinate 50,708 of NZ_JBHTSL010000005.1, forward strand.
ACGGTAGCGGTCACGGCTTGGCTCCGGTGGCCGCCGTAGATGGAGTGGCGGCCGACGCTGCCGGCGAGGCGCCCGCACCTGCGAAAGCGGTGCCGCCGATGGATTCAAACCGTGTGTCGTAGAGCTTGTGGGCGTCAAACTGCGGTTTTTGCTGTTCCCGCGCCAGCAGATCGATGGTCTGCTGGTGCCGGGCGATGGCTTCCGTCCACGAGGTGGGGATGTCCTTCCGCCCGGCGGCCTTGATGAGGTAGTCGCCGTCCTCGGCGCCCAGATTCTGGTTGCGGACGTAGTATCCGTCGCGCCACTCCTTGGGGTGGTCCTCGATCCAGCGCTGCGCGGCACCCCAGCGCTGCACGTATTCGCGAAGGGCGGCCGCCTTAGCCGGGTCCTGCAGCACCTGGACGGGAGCGTACAGGTGGCCGGGATCGTCGCGGAGGCCGTGCCTGATGGTGGTGGCACCTTCGCCGCCGTACTTGGCCAGGTAACGCTTGATGTTGACCCCGCCCAAAGGCGCGGCGTCAACCTGTTTTGCCGCCAGCGCGGTGGGATAGACGTCTCCGGTGCTGGGCAGCTCCACGAGCTTCACGTCGGTTTGCTTGAGCCCCGCCTTTTCCAGAATCCGCAGGACCAGGGCGCCCTGCGCCTGGCCCGGGCTGTAGGCGATTTTCTTTCCCCGAAGGTCGGCCAGGCTGCTGATTCCCGCCTTCGGCGCGATGCCAAGTTCGTAGACGGGGAACCGGACCGCGTCGGCCCGGTACTGGCTGGCGACGATCTTCACGTCCAGGCCAGTCCATGTTGCGTGGATCGGCGGGATGTCCGCCACCGAGCCGACGTCGAGGGCCTTGGCCCGGAACGCCTCCGTGGTCTGGGGGCCGCCGGACAGATTGGCGAACTTGATGGGGAAAGTGAAATTGTCGATCTCGCCGGACAGCTCCAGCGCCACCTGCGTGGTCGGATCGCCCACCACCAATTCTGTGCCGGCCGGGACTTCGGAAGCCAGCGGCGCCTTCAGCGCATCAGAGTCTGTTTCCCCGGCTGCAGTGGCCTGGACGCTGCAGGCTGTCAGGGCGGCAATGGCGGGAAGCGCAACGGCCCAGGCCAGCAGTTGGCGGCGGGTGGGACGTTTCGGATGGTTTAAGTGCGGCGGCATGGGGATCCTCCTCGGTTGGCGGTGCGGGTGGGTGGACACCACTAAACACGTCCCTGATGCGTGCCGCCAGTGTGCGGGTCGCATGCCGAAACTCCCGGAAATCCGCCGCAAGAAAGGCGCAATGTCGGGTTATTCGAAGCCTTCCGGAGCCTCGCTGCGTAACACCGGAAGCCTCTCCGGGACCCTTCGGCAAGGTCGCTGGAACTTCGCCGGACCGCGGCCGGAAACACTGTCGGGAACGTGATAGATCAGTCACGGAAACAGCTGTTTCGCAGGGCGCATCGGTTAGCCGGCACTACCATTGACGGGTGCAGCCGCAGATCACCGTCCGTCCCGCCGTCCCCGCCGACTTTGCGGCCATCGCCCGCATTACCCGGGACGCCTATCTGGCGGCCGGCTACTTCGAGACCGCGGACCATCCGTACATGAAGCAGATCCAGGACGTGGCCACCCGTGCCGACCGGGCCACCATCTGGGTGGCGGAGCGCGCCGGCACGATCGTCGGCTCGGTGACTCTGGCGCTGGCCGGTGAGAAGTATGCCGATATCGCGCTGGACGACGAACTTGAGTTCCGCATGCTGGTGGTGGATCCGGCCGTGCAGCGCAGCGGCGCCGGCCGTGCCATGGTCGAAGCGATCATTGCGCACGCCAGATCGCTGGACGGGATCCGTGCCGTGGCACTGACCACCGGCGGGGACTGGGAGAGCGCCCACGGGCTGTACCGGAAGACAGGTTTCCGGCGGGCGCCCGAGCGCGACTGGTATGTGCCCGGCACCGACATAAAGCTGCTGGTTTTCAGGCTGGACGTCCAGCCCGCCTAGAGTGGAGCCGACTTAAAACCCCTAGTGAAAGGCGCAGCAGCATGCGCAAGACGTTTGGCACCGGCTCGGTCTGGGAACAGAAGCTCGGCTATTCCCGCGCTGTCCAGGTGGACAACACGCTCTACATCTCGGCCACCTCTGCCAGCGGCGAGAACGGCATTGTCGGAAGCGACTTCTACGAGCAGACCCAGTTCATCCTGGAGAAGCTGGAGACCGTCCTGGCGGACGCCGGATTTGCGCTCGCCGACGTCGTGCAGTCGAAGCTGTATCTGACGGACATCAGCAAGTGGGAGGACGCCGGCCGTGCGCACGGCGAAGTCTTCGGCGAGATCCGCCCGACGCTGTCGCTGGTCCACGTGCTGCCGTTCCTGGACCCGGAAATGCTCGTGGAGATTGAACTCGTCGCCCAGAAGAGCGCCAGCTAGCCTCCCCACCACGCGCGAACTGGCAGCAGATGCCCCCAAATCCGCATTTTGAGGGCATTAGCTGCCAGTTCGCGCTAGGTCGTGGCGCTTTACGAAGCCGGGAGGCCGTAGCGGTGCTCGGGCCGGCCGGTAGTGCCGTAGCGGAGCTGGATCTCGACGGCGCCGTCGTCGGCCAGCGAGGACAGGTACCGCTGCGCGGTGGCCCGGGACACGCCAACCCGTCCTGCGACGTCGGCCGCCGAATACTGCTCGCCGGGAATCAGCGACTCCAGCACCGCCGCCTCCGTCGCGGACCTCGGCTTCGCCGACGGAGAGACGTCGCCCGGAATGAGCGCCCGCTTCGCCCGCTCCACGGTTTCCTGGTCCACGGCGCCCGGCTGGCCGAGGATCCGCCGGTACCTGGCATAGGAGCGCAGCTGCTGGGACAGCGACTCGGCCGTGAATGGCTTGAGCAGGTACCCGAGCGCGCCGCGCCGGAAAGCCGTCCGTAGCGACGCGGCGTCCGATGCCGCACTGAGGATCATCGTGTCCACGTCCAGCTGATGCAGAAGATCCAGCCCCGACGCGTCCGGCAGGTACACGTCCAGCAGCACCAGGTCCGGGCGCAGGCTGTGGATGGACTGCAGCGCCAGCGACGCCGAACCCGCCGGCGGCAGCGCCAGGAACCCTGCCACGGAATCCACATAGGCCGCGTGGAGCTTGGCGACGTGGAAGTCGTCATCCACGATCAGCACCCTGAAATCCTCAGACATCCTCGTCCTTCCGTCCGGTCTGCATCAGTCTTGTCCGGTCTTCATCAGTCTTTCCGCGCCGGGGTTGTTGCCGTCGTGGTGCCCGGCAGTGTGGCCATGAACACGGCGCCCGGGCCGCCGACGTTCCCCAGCTCCAGCACCGTGACGTCGCCTCCGCGCCGCCGTGCCAGCTGGCGCGCCAGGGCCAGGCCCAGGCCCTGGCCGCCCCCGGCCCGGACCGGCCCCCGGAGACCATTGCCGGCCGCCGTCGTGAATCCCTCCGCGAATACCGCCTCCGGATTGCCGCCGTCCGTCAGCCCGTCCCCGGAATCGGCGACGACGACGTGCAGGGTACCGCCGCCGTCGCCCGGCTCATCCAGCAGCTCAAGCTCCACCCAGCGGTCGGCGGCGGCGCCGGCCACTGCGGCGTTGACGGCGTTGTCGATGAGGTTTCCGAGTACCGTGGTGACGTCCTGCGGCTCCGTCACCTGGCCGCGCACCAGCGTTTCCGGCCCGATCCGCAACGATACCCCGCGCTCGTCGGCCTCCACGCCCTTCGCACCGATGAACGCCTGCAGGTACGGGTCCTGCAGCAGTTCGGCCTGGTCCACGGGGAACTTCAGCGGGCCAGTGGCGGCCAGTCGCTCAAGGTAGTCGCGCGCCTGCTGGTGCTGGCCAATGCTCATGAACCCGGCGATGGTGTGCAGCTGGTTGGCGAACTCATGCCGCTGCGCGCGCAGGGCGGTGGACATAGTCCCCACGGCGTCGAGCTGACGGGTCAGGTGCTGGAGTTCGGTGCGGTCGCGCAGCATGACCACCCAGCCCAGGTCCTCGCGGCGGTGCAGCGCCTTCCGGGCGCTGGCCACGAGGACCTGTTCGCCGGCCACCAGTTCCACCGCCTCGCCCTCGCGGGCATCGGGCAGGGTCAGGGCCTTGAGCCGGGCCGGTACCGGGGCGTCCTGCCACACCTGGCCGGCGAGGTCGGGCTGGCCGAGGAGGCGCTGGGCGGCGGCATTGAACACGCTGATCCGGCCGTCGGCGGAGAGGCCCACGACCCCCTCGTCCACCCCTTCCAGGACCGCCACCTGGTCATGCACCAGCGCGCCGATCTCCTCGGGTTCGAGCCCGAGCGTGAGCCGCTGCAGCCGGCGCCGGAGCAGGAACGAAGCCAGCACGCCGGCGGCCAGCGAGCCGGCCGCGGTCAGCACGATCGGCACGATGTCCCGGGCCAGGCTCTGCCCGATTGACTCCGTGGAGTAACCCACGCTCACCTCGCCGACGACGGTCCGGGAATCCGGGCGGGGACCCGGACCCGGGCCCGAACCCGCACCAGAGGCCGCGCCCGGCGCGAAAACCGGGACCTTAGCCCCGGCCGACGGGCCCAGCGTGCCGGTGTTGCGGGTGGTCACCTCGCGGCCGGCAAGCGCCTCGGACGGGTCGGTGCTGACCCGCTCACCCAGCCGGTCGGCGTCGGGATGGGCCAGCCGCAGCCCCGTTTCGTCGGTGATCACCACGAACAGGGCACCGGTACGGGCGCGGGCACCTTCTGCCACCGCCATCAGCGGGCCGGCCTTCAGCTCCGCGGGCGGGGGAGTGCCGGCCTGCCGGCTGATGGCCTGCACGTTGGCGCGTACCGAGGGGTCCGAGGCCACAGTCCGGGCCAGGGTCAGAGCCTGGTTCTCCGCCTCGCGGCCCAGCCGTTCGAATGTCAGCCACGCATGCACCGCGCCGCTGAGGAGCACAACGAGCAGAACCACGCCCAGCTGCAGCAGCAAGGTCTGGGTGGAGAACCTGAGCGGAAGCCTGCCGGCGGGGCTCATCATGGCGCTCCTGACGTAGGTCGAACGGGCTGCAGGACGGGTTTCAGGCTGGCAGCAGGGCGTTTGAGCAAAATGCGCAAAATGCTCCCAATAAGCAGTATGCCAATCAATTGAGCCAAAGGCACTGCCGTGACCGGGGCCACTCTAACCTCTGTAGTACGCATCACACCGGGGTGGTGCTGTTCACTTAGAAGGAGCCGGCTGTGCTGGTATTACTTGGATTCGCCATGATCGCGGTTTTCATGGTGCTGATCATGACGAAGAAGTTGACGCCGGTGCTGGCGCTGATCATCGTCCCCACCGTTTTCGGTCTTTTCGCAGGCGCCGGCCTCGGCATCGGCGACATGGTCATGGACTCAATGAAGTCCATGACCTCCACCGCAGCGCTGCTGATGTTCGCCATCATCTACTTCGGCCTGATGATCGACGTCGGGCTGTTCGATCCGCTGGTCCGGTTCATCCTGCGCAAGCTCGGCAATGACCCCGCCAAGGTGGTCCTGGGCACCGCGCTGCTGGCTGCTGCCGTGTCCCTCGACGGCGACGGCTCCACCACCTTCATCCTCACCACGGCCGCCATGCTGCCGATCTACCTCCGCCTGAAGATGAGCCCGGTGGTCCTCACCTGCGTCGCCGGCCTCGCCAACGGCACCATGAACATCGTTCCCTGGGGCGGACCCACGGCCCGCGCCGCCAGCGCCCTGAAGATCGACGTCAACGACGTCTTCGTTCCGATGGTCCCCTCGCTGATCGCCGGCCTCGCCGTCGTACTGGTCTTCGCCTGGATCCTCGGCCTGCAGGAACGCAACCGCCTCCGCGCCACCCAGCCGGAGATCTGGGGAACGCCGGAAACGGCTGAAGGGTTCGACGGCGGCGCCCCCGCCGTCGGCGGCCGCACCGGCCGCGGTGGTTCGGGCCGTGGTTCCGCACCTGTCCCCGCAACGGGAGGCCCCGCCGTCGGCGGTTCCCCTGAAGGTTCGTCCGTAGCCGTCCTGGAACGCACCGAGATCCTGGTCGATGACACTGACACCGCCATGGCGGACACCGCCCTGGACCCCAACCGCAAGACCCTGCGCCCCAAGCTGCAGTGGTTCAACCTGGCCCTGACCGTCGCCGTCATGGGCATGCTCGTCGCCGACCTCGTGCCCCTGCCGTACGTCTTCATGGTGGGCTCCGCCATCGCCCTGCTGGTGAACTTCCCGCACGTCAAGGACCAGGGCGCACAGCTCATTGCCCACGCGCCGTCGATCGTCGCCGTCGTGAGCATGGTGATGGCCGCTGCGGTGCTCACCGGCGTCCTGAAGGGAACCGGCATGGTTGAGGCCATGTCCGCCTGGCTGGTGCAGATCATCCCGTCCAGCATGGGGCCGTTCATGGCCGTCATCACCGGCCTGCTCAGCATTCCCATGACGTTCTTCATGAGCAACGACGCCTTCTACTTCGGTGTGCTGCCCGTCCTGAGCGAGACCGCTGCCCACTACGGCATCAGCGGCGCCGAGATGGCCCGCGCCTCCATCACCGGCCAGCCGTTCCACATGCAGAGCCCGCTGGTTCCGGCCATCCTGCTGCTGGTCTCCCTGGCCAAGGTGGACCTGGGCGACCACCACAAGAAGGTCCTGTGGCGCAGCGCAGTGGTGGCCCTGGTCATGCTGGGAGTAGGAATCCTGACCGGCGCCATCGGCATCCACTAACAAACCAGCCGGCCCCCGGACGGCGAGATGGCAGTTCGCGGCAGTGTTTATGCAAAACACCGCCGCGAACTGCCATTTGGCGTTGTCGGGGGCGGAAGTCGGCAGGGCAACGTGACAGTAGACTAGTTCGGAAACCCATTCCGAACTTGCAGGGAGATCCATGGCTGCGATCAACCGCGACGACGTCGCGCACCTAGCGCGGCTCGCGCACATTGAGATGAGTGCTGAAGAGCTGGACAGGATGGCCGGCGAACTGGCCGTCATCGTGGACGCGGTTAAGTCCGTGAGTGAGGCCGCAGCTGACGGCGTTCCGGCTACTTCGCACCCGATTCCGCTGAGCAACGTGTTCCGCGAGGACGAGGTGGGCCACACGTTCACCGCGGAGCAGGCACTCTCCGGCGCTCCGGACTCGGACGCAGACCGCTTCAAGGTCCCGGCAATCCTGGACGAGGACTAGAACATGACTGAAATTAACAGCACGGAACTCATCCGTCTTTCCGCGGCCCAGCTGGCCGCGAAGCTCGCCGCCGGCGAGGTCACCGCCGTCGAGGTCACGCAGGCGCACCTGGACCGCATCGCCGCAGTCGACGGGGCAGAACGCGGCGTTAACGCGTTCCTGCACGTCAACACCGAGGAAGCACTCGCCGTCGCCGCCGAGGTGGACGCCATCCGCGCCGCCGGCGGGCAGGCCGCCGAGGAGCTGCACGAGCTCGCCGGCGTTCCGATCGCCGTCAAGGACCTGATCGTCACCATCGGCCAGCCCACCACGGCAGGCTCCAAGATTCTCGAAGGCTGGCACAGCCCGTACGACGCCACCGTCGTCAAGAAGCTGCGCGCCGCGAAGATGCCGATCCTGGGCAAGACCAACCTGGACGAGTTCGCCATGGGCTCCTCCACCGAGCACTCGGCCTTCGGCCCCACCCGCAACCCATGGGACCTGGACCGCATCCCCGGCGGTTCGGGCGGCGGGTCGGCAGCCGCCGTCGCAGCCTTTGAGGCGCCGCTGGCGCTGGGCACGGACACCGGCGGATCCATCCGCCAGCCCGGCGCCGTCACCGGCACCGTTGGCGTCAAGCCCACGTACGGCGGGGTCTCCCGCTACGGCGCCATCGCCATGGCGTCCTCGCTGGACCAGATCGGCCCGGTTTCGCGCACCGTCCTGGACTCGGCCCTGCTGCAGCAGGTCATCGGCGGCCACGACCCGCACGACTCCACCTCGCTGACGGACCCGCTGGGCGACCTCGTGGCTGCGGCGCGCCTCGGCCACGTGGACGGCATGAAGATCGGCATCATCAAGGAGCTCCACGGCGAGGGCTACCAGGCCGGCGTCGAGAACCGTTTCAACGAGTCGCTGGAGCTGCTCAAGGAGGCGGGCGCGGAGATCGTTGAGGTGTCCTGCCCCAACTTCCAGTACGCGCTGGGCGCCTACTACCTGATCATGCCCTCCGAGGCCTCCTCCAACCTGGCCAAGTTCGACGGCGTCCGCTACGGCCTGCGCGTGCTCCCCGAGGAGCCGCCGCTGACCATCGAGCGCGTCATGGGCGCCACCCGCGCCGCCGGCTTCGGTGACGAGGTCAAGCGCCGCATCATCCTGGGCACGTACGCCCTGTCGGCCGGCTACTACGACGCCTACTACGGCTCCGCCCAGAAGGTGCGCACCCTGATCCAGCGTGACTTCGAGGCCGCCTTCGCCAAGGCCGACGTCCTGATTTCCCCCACGGCGCCCACCACGGCGTTCAAGCTGGGCGAGAAACTGGATGACCCGCTGGCGATGTACCTGAACGACGTCGCCACCATTCCCGCCAACATGGCCGGCGTCCCCGGCCTGTCCCTGCCCGGCGGCCTGGCCGACGAGGACGGGCTGCCCGTCGGCATCCAGCTGCTGGCGCCGGCCCGCGAGGACGCCCGCCTCTACCGGGTGGGCGCTGTCCTGGAATCCCTGCTGGAAGCCAAATGGGGCGGCCCGTTGCTGGACAAGGCACCGCAGTTGGTTGAGCTGGTCGAAACCCAGGAGGCAAAATAATGACCGCTGACGCGACCCTGAGCTTCGAAGAAGCCATGGAGAAGTACGATCCCGTCCTGGGGTTCGAGGTCCACGTTGAACTCAACACGAAGACCAAGATGTTCTCCTCCGCGCCCAACGTGTTCGGCGATGAGCCCAACACCAACGTCAACGAGGTGGATCTGGGCATGCCCGGCGTCCTGCCCGTGGTGAACAAGGCTGCGGTGGAGTCCTCCATCAAGATCGGCCTGGCGCTGAACTGCAAGATCGCCGAATCCTGCCGCTTCGCCCGGAAGAACTACTTCTACCCGGACACCCCGAAGAACTTCCAGACGTCCCAGTACGACGAGCCGATCGCGTATGACGGCTACCTGGACATCGAACTCGAGGACGGCACCGTGTTCCGCGTCGAGATCGAGCGCGCGCACATGGAGGAGGACGCCGGCAAGCTGACCCACCTGGGCGGCTCCGCCGGACGCATCCAGGGTGCGGAATACTCGCTGGTGGACTACAACCGTGCCGGCGTTCCGCTCGTGGAGATCGTCACCAAGCCGATCGAGGGAGCCGGTTCCCGCGCCCCCGAGCTCGCCAAGGCGTACGTCGCCGCCGTGCGTGAAATCGTCAAGAACCTCGGCGTTTCGGACGCCAAGATGGAGCGCGGCAACGTCCGCTGCGACGCCAACGTCTCGCTGCGCCCGCACGGCCGCGAACGCTTCGGCATCCGCTCCGAGACGAAGAACGTGAACTCGCTGCGCGCCGTCGAGCATGCCGTCCGCTACGAGATCCAGCGCCACGCCGCCGTCCTGGATTCCGGCGAGCCGGTGATCCAGGAAACCCGCCACTGGCACGAGGACACACGCACGACGACGTCGGGCCGGGCCAAGTCCGACGCCGACGACTACCGCTACTTCCCTGAGCCGGACCTGGTTCCCGTTGTTCCTTCCCGGGAATGGGTGGAAGAGCTCCGCGCGACGCTGCCCGAGCCGCCGGCCGAACGCCGCAAGCGGCTCAAGCAGGACTGGGGCTACTCGGACCTGGAGTTCCGCGACGTCGTCAACGCCGGCGTGCTGGACGAGATCGAGGAAACCATCGCCGCCGGCGCCACGGCTTCCGTGGCGCGCAAGTGGTGGATGGGTGAGATCGTGGGCCGCGCCAAGAACGCCGACGTCGATCCCGGCCAGTTGGGCGTCGAGCCGGCCACCATCGTTGAGCTGAGCAAGATGGTGGAAGCGGGCAAGATCAACAACAAGATGGCCTCCGCGGTGCTGGACGGCGTCCTCGCCGGCGAAGGCACCCCGGCCGAGGTCGTTGAGAAGCGCGGCCTGGCCGTCGTCTCCGACGACGGCCCGCTCCTGGAAGCCATCGACGCAGCCCTGGCCGCGCAGCCCGACGTCGCGGAGAAGATCCGCGGCGGCAAGGTGCAGGCCATCGGCGCCATCGTCGGCGGCGTCATGAAGGCCACCCGCGGCCAGGCCGACGCCGGCCGCGTGCGCGAGCTGATCCTGGAGAAGCTCGGGGTCACCGTTTAGCGGGTTTTAACCCAACTGGGTCGCAGTTAACGTCGTTTTGAGGGCTCATAACGACAACAGCTGCGACCCAGTTGCGTTTTAACCGTGGCTGAGGCGGGCCATGATGTCCTGCAGCGCCTCGCACACCACCCGGACGGACGCACGCTTCAGGTTTTCCGGGCGCGCCAGGATATCGATCCGCCGCCGCGTGCTGATCCCGCGCAGCGGCCGCAGCACAATGTCCGGGTTCAGCACGGGCCGGGCCGTGTGGCGCGGCAGCAGGCCGATCACACTGCCCGAGGCCACCAGCGCAGCCACCGTGGAGTAGTCGTTGATCCGGTGCACGATGTTCAGCTCCCGGCTGGACACGGCGGCGACGGCGGACAGCACGTCCGCGGGGGAGTAGCCGGCGCGGCTGGTCACCCAGGGCTCGCCGACGACGTCGGACGCCGTCAGTGCCGCCTGGCCGGCCAGCCGGTGCCCGGCCGGCAGCGCAACGTCCAGCGGCTCATGCGCCAGCGGAATCACCGCCACCCTTTCCTCCGGCCACTTGGGGCTGTGGTCCATCCGGTGCGCCAGGACCAGGTCGTAACGCGCCGTCAGCGCGGGGAAATCCTGCTGCGCCACGTCCTCGTCGGAGAGCAGCACCTTCGGCTTGTCCGGCCCGTCCAGAAGACGCGCCAGCGGCGCAAAGAGCGCCTGGCCGGCGCTGTGAAAGCCACACACAGTCACCGGCGCCACGGTGGAACTGTGGTACGCGCCGATCGCCATCCGCGCGTCGGCCATGGCGCTCACGACGGCGGCACCCGCGTCCGCGAGCACCTGGCCGGCTTCCGTGAGGACCAGGTTCCGGCCCTCCTTGCGCGTCAGCGGCACCTCCACGCTTTTCTGCAGCTGGGCAAGCTGCTGGGAGACGGCCGAAGGTGTGACGAGCAGGGTATCGGCGACGGCCTTGACGCTTCCCAGCGCGCCAAGCTCCCGCAGCATTTCGAGCTGGTGGATCTCCATGGGGTCCATCCTATTCCTTAGCGATTCCTTAATCGTCGATTGAGAAATTTCCCCTTGTGCTAATGCGTTGAAGTGGCTCTAATGAAGGGAGATTCCGCCGCATGACAGTGCCGCTCATGCCCAAAAGTTAGGAAGCCAATGAAGGCCCTCTACAAGGCCGGCGCCCACGCCGGATTCGAACTCGTTGACCGTCCCGAGCCGGAGGCGGGCCCCGGGGACGTCAAGATCCGTGTGTTGACCACGGGCATCTGCGGCACGGACCTGCACATCCAGTCCTGGGACGCCTGGGCGCAGGGCATCATCGAAGCCCCGCTGATCGCCGGGCACGAGTTCTACGGCGAGGTGGTGGAAACAGGTGAGGACGTGCGCGACGTCAAGGTCGGAGACCGCGTTTCCGGCGAAGGGCACATTGTCTGCGGCATCTGCCGCAACTGCCGGGCCGGCCGCCGCCAGATGTGCATCCACACGGTGAGCGTGGGTGTGCAGCGGGACGGCGCGTTCGCCGAATACGTGGTCATCCCGGAGACGAACGTCTGGGTGCACCAGGACCCCTCCGTCACGCCCGAGCTCGGCGCCATCTTCGACCCCTTCGGCAACGCCGTGCACACCGCGCTAAGTTTCCCGCTGGTGGGTGAGGACGTGCTGATCACCGGCGCCGGACCGATCGGCCTCATGGCCATCGCCGTTGCCCGCCACGCAGGGGCCCGCAAGATCGCCATCACCGACGTCTCGGCCCCGCGGCTGGAACTTGCCCGGCAGCTCGGCGTGGACCTCGCCATCGACGTCTCCAAGACGCGGGTCCGCGAAGCGCAGCGGGAGCTTGGCATGCGCGAGGGCTTCGACATCGGGCTGGAAATGTCCGGCCATCCCACGGCGCTGCCGGAGATGATCGACAACATGAACCACGGCGGACGCATCGCCATGCTGGGCCTTCCCAGCCAGTCCATCGACATCGACTGGGGCAAGGTGGTAACGCACATGCTGACGCTGAAGGGCATCTACGGCCGCGAGATGTTTGAGACCTGGTACGCCATGAGCGCCATGCTGTCCTCCAACCCGGCGGTGCACGCCAGCATCTCCGCCGTGGTCACCGACGTGCTGCCGGCCACCCAGTGGGAGAAGGGCTTCGAAATCGCGAAGGCCGGTGTCGGCGGCAAGGTGGTGCTCGACTGGTCGGACGTCTGACCTGCACTACGGCCAGAAAATCCGGCCCCTCCATTCACAGTTTCTGACAACTTTCCCAGCCGAGGAGAACCCGCCATGTACTCAGCAATCAAAGACCAGCTTCGCGCCGAGCTGGACGACATCCGCACCGCCGGCCTCTACAAGACGGAGCGGCACATCGACTCCGCCCAGGCCAGCCACATCACGGCCGGGCAGATCGGCGAGGACGGCTCGCCCGTCCTGAACTTCTGCGCCAACAACTACCTGGGCCTGGCCGGCCACCCCGAGATCATCGCCGCGGCCAAGTCCGCCATGGATGAGCGCGGCTTCGGCATGGCCAGCGTCCGGTTCATCTGCGGCACCCAGGACCTCCACCTCGAACTCGAAGCCAGGGTTTCAAAGTTCCTGGGCACGGAGGACACCATCCTGTTCTCCAGCTGCTTCGACGCCAACGGCGGTGTTTTCGAATCGCTCTTCGGCCCCGAGGACGCCATCATCTCCGACGCCCTGAACCACGCATCCATCATCGACGGCATCCGGCTCTGCAAGGCACAGCGGTTCCGCTACGCCAACCAGGACATGGCAGACCTCGAGGCCAAGCTGGTTGAGGCGAAGGATGCCCGGCGGAAGATCATCGTCACCGACGGCGTGTTCTCCATGGACGGGTACCTTGCTCCGCTGGAGGCCATCTGCGACCTCGCCGAGAAGCACGACGCCCTGGTGATGGTGGACGACTCCCACGCGGTCGGGTTCATGGGAGCCACCGGAGCCGGGACCCCCGAGCATGCCGGCGTCGCCCACCGCGTGGACATCTTCACCGGAACCTTCGGGAAGGCACTGGGGGGCGCCTCGGGCGGCTACGTGTCCGGCCGCGGCGAAGTGGTGGCGATGCTCCGGCAGAAGGCCCGCCCGTACCTCTTCTCCAACTCCCTCGCACCGGCCATCGTGGCGGCCACCATCAAGGCCCTGGAGCTCGTGCAGACCTCCGGGGAGCTGCGGGCCGGCCTGTTCCGGAACGCGGAGCTGTTCCGCCGCCGGATGACGGAGGAAGGCTTCGAACTGCTCGACGGCGAGCACGCCATTGTGCCGGTCATGTTCGGCGATGCCGTGCTGGCCGCGAAGGTGGCCGACCAGATGCTCCAGCACGGGGTCTACGTCACCGCCTTCAGCTTCCCCGTGGTGCCGCGCGGTGCCGCCCGCATCCGGGTCCAGCTGTCCGCCGCGCACAGCGCCGACGATGTGGAAACCTGCGTCCAGGCTTTCGTCAAGAGCCGGGACGCGGTGGCGGCGCAGGCGCAGTGACCGAGTAGGCGCGGTGGCTGCGCAGGTTCGGGCCATCTGTAAAGATTGAGCCCATGGCATCAACCTATGACGTGGTCATTGTGGGCGGCGGGATCGCCGGGCTGTCCCTTGCCTCTGCGCTGGCCGGCAAGTGCACGGTTGCCCTCGTGGAGGCGGAGCAGCAGCTGGCGTACCATACGTCCTCGCGCTCGGCCCGGCAGCTGATTCCCAGTTACGGCCCGCCGGTGGTGCAGGAACTCACCGTCCGCACCCTGGAGCTGATCGCGGCGGACGATGCCGGGCGGCCCCACCCCGTGCTGTCCCCGCGGAGCTTTATGCTGATCGGGGACGAGGAGACGGTCCGGGCCGAGTCCAGCGGCGAGATGCGCCGGATCGGCCACGACGAAGCGCTTGGCCTCTGCCCGGCACTGAAACCGGAGTCCTTCTCCGCCGCGGGCCTGGACACGGGGTCCTTCGGGTGCGACGCCCCGGTGCTGCTCGAAAGGCACCGGGCGCGCGCCGAGTCCGCCGGTGTGGACGTCATCACCGGCGCCCGCGTCCATTCCGCCCAGCGGCTGGGATCAGGCTGGGAGATCGGCGCCGGGCAGGAGGGCTTCTCGGCCGGCGTTCTGGTCAACGCGGCAGGTGCCTGGGCCGATGAGCTGGCGGTGCTGAGCGGCGTCGAGAAGATTGGCCTGCAGCCGTACCGGCGCACGGCGGCGATTGTCGGCGTCGACCATTCTCTGCCGGAGGGCAGCCCGATGGTGGCTGCCGCCGACGATTCCTTCTACTTCCGCCGGGAAGGCAGCGACGTGCTGATCTCGCCGTCGGAACATGTTGCCAGCCCGGCGGAGGACGCACGTCCCCGTCCCGGGGACGTCGAGCGGCTCATCTCGCGGCTCAATACCTTGACGACGCTGGGGATCGGTTCCGTGCGGACGGCCTGGACCGGCCTGCGCACCGAGGCGGCCGACGGCGTCCCGGTAGTAGGGTTCGACGCCGAAGCCCGCGGGTTCTACTGGCTTGCCGGCCAGGGCGGCTATGGCTTCCAGACGTCGTCCGGCATCGCGGAACTGGCCGCGGCCCAGATCCTGGCAGGTCCAGGTGCCAGTGCCGGGCTGGAAACCAGCACCGGGCGGGATGCCGGTCCGGAATCCCGGACAGCGGATGCGCTGGCTGCGACGCGCTGGTCCATCCGGCGCTGAAGAATGGATCCATGAGCACCCTGATCACCAACATTGCCGAACTGATGACCCAGGACGCGGAGCACCGTGTCCTCAAGGACGCGGCTGTGGTGGTCGAGGGGGAGCGGATCTCGTGGATCGGCCAGGCGTCCGCCGCCCCGGCGGCCGACGACTCAGTGGATGCGGGCGGCCGGGCCGTGCTGCCCGGCTGGGTGGACTCCCACACACACCTCATTTTCGCCGGCGACCGAACGGCGGAGTTCGAGGCGCGGATGGCGGGGGAGGAGTACAGGGCGGGCGGCATTGCTGTCACTACCGGGGCCACCCGGAACACCGGCGACTACGACCTCACGCGGCTGGCCCAGGGCCGCGTTGCCGAAGCCGTATCGCAGGGCACGACGTACCTGGAGACGAAGACCGGCTACGGCCTGGACGTTGAGCAGGAGGCGAGGAGCGCACGGATCGCCTCAAGAGTGGCGGACGAGGTCACGTACCTGGGCGCGCACCTGGTGCCGGCCGGCGTCGATCCCGATGAGTACACCAAACTTGCCTGCGGTCCGATGCTGGACGCGGTCCGCCCCTATGTCCGGTGGGCCGACGTATTTTGCGAAAAGGGAGCCTTTTCGGAGGAGCAGTCCCGCGCGGTGCTGCAGGCCTGCCACGACGCCGGACTCGGGCTGCGGGTGCACGGCAACCAGTTGGGGCACGGCGCCGGCGTCCGCCTCGCGGTGGAGTTCGGCGCGGCGAGCGTCGACCACGTCAACTATCTTTCGGAGCAGGACATCGCCGGCCTCGCCGCCGGCTGGTCCGGCTGGGATGCCGCATCAGGAACGGGCCGGCGGGGAACAGTGGCCACCTGCCTGCCGGCCTGCGACCTCTCCACCCGCCAGCCGCTGGCCCCCGGCCGGCAGCTCCTGGACGCCGGCGTGCCCGTGGCGCTCGCGTCCAATTGCAACCCCGGCACGTCCTACACGAGTTCCATGGCGTTCTGCGTCACCACAGCCGTGCTCCAGATGGGCCTGAGTGTCCATGAGGCCGTCCGGGCGGCAACGTACGGCGGTGCTTTAGCGCTGCAGCGCGAGTCCGGAAACGACGCCGACGGCGAGCGGGCGGTGGGCTCCATCGCCGTCGGGCACCGGGCAGACCTGCACGTCCTCAATGCCCCCTCCGCCACCCACCTGGCCTACCGGCCGGGCATGCCGCTCACCCACGCGGTTTGGCGTGCAGGGGTGCGCGCACGGTAGTGTCGGGCGGGACCATAACCCGTGTAGTCCGCGGTGGACAGTGACGCAAAATGATCATTAGGGGTCTGATACAATCAAAAAGCGTCATTTTTCGTGACGTTTTTGGATCTTGAAAGGCCCTGCATGACCCGCACCGACCGACTGACGGCCATCCTTGATCTGCTTGCCGAGGCCGGCCAGGTGGAAGTCGAGGAGATCGTCACCCGGCTCGGCGTATCACCGGCAACCGCCCGGCGTGACCTGGACAGCCTGGCCAAGCGCCGGCTGCTGACGCGCACCCGCGGGGGCGCCACCACCGGCGCCCTGGCCTACGATCTTCCCGGCAGGTACAACCGGGACGACCACGCCGTGGCCAAGCAGGAGATCGCCCTCGCCGCCTCGGCGCTCATCGCCCCAGGCATGGTGATCGGGCTGTGCGGCGGCACCACCAGCACGGCCCTGGCGCAGATCCTGGCCACCCGCGAGGACCTCAACTCGCCGTCGAACCAGCCCACCCTCACGGTGGTCACCAACGCCATCAACATTGCCTCGCAGCTTGCCGTCCGGCCCAACATCAAGGTGATGGTGACCGGTGGCATCCTCAACACCCGGTCCTATGAGCTCGTGGGCCCGTACACGGACATCATCATGCAGAAGGTGGTGCTGGACATCGCCTTTATCGGGGTTAACGGCGTCGACGCCGAGGTGGGGCCCACCAACACCGGCGAGGCCGAGGCAACGGTCAACGCCCTGCTGGCCAGCCGCGCCAGCGTCTCCTACGTGATCGCGGATTCCTCCAAGGTGGGCCGCCGGGCGTTCGCCACCATGGACGGCTACAACTTCACCCGGCTCATCACCGACTCCGGTATTTCCGCGGCGGACAAGGCCGCGTTCGAGGCGCGCGGCACCGAAGTGATCGTGGCCGGCGCCTAACACCAGGCGCACAGGCGGCGGTGCCTAGAAGACCACGGGCGGGGCGTCCAGCACGGTTTCGTCCACCCGGCGGTCCACCCACTGGGTGAAGGGGGTGTCGAGTTCGTACTTGCCTGCGCCGTTTTGCACCAGCATCCGGATCTCGGCGTTTTCCGGGTTGTTGAGCGACTCGAAGTACTCCACCGACCAGTGGAACCAGCGCATGCAGAACAGGCGCATGGTCAGGCCGTGCGTCACCAGCAGTGCGTTGGGGGAGTAGTCCGGCTTGGACCAGTGCCGGTACAGCGTCTCCATGAAGGAGGAGATCCGGTCGTAGACGTCGGAGCCGGACTCGCCTTCACGGAAACGGTAGAAGAAGTGGCCGTAGGCGTTGCGGAGTTCTTTCTGGTCCTCGATGTCGCCGGAAATCTGGAAGTTGGCCCAGTCTTGCTCGCGCAGCCGCGGCTCCTCGATCACCCGCTCCGTCAGGGAGCCAAGATTCAGCGCCTCGAGGGTCTGGTAGGCGCGCAGGTACGGTGACACGTAGACGCTCACCTGCCGGCCGTCCAGCTCGCGGCGGATGCGCTCCCCGGCGGCCTTCGCCTGCTCCAGCCCCAGCTCCGTCAGCGGAATCCGGTAGT
Source organism: Arthrobacter sp. NPDC056493 (assembly GCF_042795115.1). Taxonomy (NCBI): domain Bacteria; kingdom Bacillati; phylum Actinomycetota; class Actinomycetes; order Micrococcales; family Micrococcaceae; genus Arthrobacter; species Arthrobacter sp. NPDC056493. Next base: position 68,266 of record NZ_JBHTSL010000005.1, read on the forward strand.
CGGGCACCCTGTTGTAGATGGAGGTGTCCGCGTTGGCCGCCGACTGGCCGTGCCGGATCATGATGATTTTCCCGGGAGCGCTCATAGTTCCCCAGCATAGGGTGAGCCCGCGGCCGGACAGGAACCGACTGGCCAGACGGTTGCAGGAACCGGGAAGCCTGACAGGAAAGTACCAGCAGGTGCAGGCAAGATAGGAACATGTTGGTTCCCTCCCGCCGTCGGCTGCGGTTTGAAGTATGGATCGTCCTTGGCTTGTCGCTGGGACAGTCCGCCGTCTACTCGGTGGTGCAGCTACTGGACAAAATGACCCGGGCACCACTGGCGCAGGGGACGTCCACGCTGAACAGGTCGCAAAGCACCCGCGAGTATTTCGACCTGACCTACCAGCTGCTGGACATCATCTTCGCCCTGGTGCCGGTCCTGCTGGTGATCTTCTTCCTGACCGACCAGCGCCAGGCGAAGTCCGGGTCCGGCCATGACTCCGGCTCCGCGTTCCGGAAGCTGGGGTTCAACTTCGCCCGGCCTGGCAAGGACCTGCTGCAGGGTCTCGGGCTGGCCGCCGTGATCGGCATTCCGTCGCTGGGCCTCTACGCTGCCGGGCGGGCCCTGGGCATTACCACCGCCATCATCCCCAGCGGACTGGACGCTTACTGGTGGACGGTGCCCGTGCTGGTTTTGTCTGCGGTGCGCCATGCGATCGTGGAGGAGGTCATTGTGGTGGGCTACCTGCTGGACCGGTTCAACAAGTTCGGCTGGTCCATGCCCCTGGCGATCTTTGTGTCCTCAATGCTCCGCGGCAGCTACCACCTGTACCAGGGGTTCGGGCCATTCATTGGAAACGCCGTCATGGGCGTGGTCTTCGCCTGGGTCTACACCAGGACCCGGCGGGTCATGCCGCTGGTGATCGCGCACGCGCTGCTGGACATCGTCGCGTTCGTGGGGTTCAGCCTGTTCGGCAAAGCCGTCGGCCTGGGCTAGTCCGGGCCCGCGGTGGGCGGCCCGGATGATCCGGCCCGGGTTAGTGCCCGGCCGTTAAAAATGATTCGGCCGCCATCGGCGGGTGACGTCGTTGGCACCCGCTGATGGCGGCCGAAGTGGAGGGCAGAAAGCGCGTCAGATGGTGACGGCGCCTGCTGCGGTTTCGAACGTGACGGAGAGGATGCCCGGCGTACCGTGCGGGGCCACCCAGTTCACGGCGACGTCCTCAAGCGGCCGTTCGACGGGCTCGCCGAGCCACTCGGTCACGCGCTCGGCAGAGCCCGCGATCGTGAGGCTGGACATCTTCACGTTGCTGTCATAGGCGTTGGACGGGTGCAGGCCCGGATCGCCCTCCCACTTCAGCATGTACGGCACCTGCGGGTCCGCGATCAGGCCCAGGATGCCGATCTGCTTCCAGACCAGCTCCCGGCCGTCGGGGAACTTGCGGTTGCCGTTGACGGCGGAGCGGCCAAGGCGCTCCTCGAAGGGGGCGAGGTCGTCAACTTCGACGCACCACCCCATCCAGCCGCCGCCCGCCGCGGACCGGGCGCGGACGGCCTGGCCGAACGGTGCCTTGTCCGACGCCGGGTGGTCCAGGACCTCAACAACTTCCAGGTACTTGTGGCCGGCCAGCGGAATAATCATGTTCCGGGTTCCAAACCGGGGGTGCACCCCGCCCTTTACGGCTTCGACGCCGAGGGCAGAGGAGATACGTTCGGTGGTGGCCGCGAGGCCATCGTGTTCACAGGCGTAAGAGACGTGATCCATGCGCATGCCCTCATCTTGGCACTTTGTGACGGGCCTCTCAGCTTAGGGTCGCCTAACCTTGCAAAAAGTCCATACTTTGACGAAGTTCGTCACAAAGCTGTGCGCGTAACAGGGCCATTCCTACACTGATCGCAGGTCATGAGTGCCAGCGATGAAAGCCCCGGCTCGCTGGCCGGCAACCCTCCACCGCGGCGGGGTGCCCCGGGTGAAGACCTGGCTACGCGGCGCCCGCCGCGCGGCAAGCGCGGGCCTGTGCCGGGACCAGCACATGCCCCTAAGCAGAGGAGCCTGCATGTCCAACGCATGGTCATTCGAAACCCGCCAGATCCATGCCGGCCAGGTGCCTGACAACGCCACCGGCGCGCGGTCGCTGCCGATCTACCAGACGACGTCGTTCGTCTTTCCCAGCGCTGAAAGCGCGGCCGACCGCTTCGCGCTGGCCGAGATCGCGCCCATCTACACGCGGATCGGCAACCCGACCCAGGACGCCGTCGAACAGCGGGTCGCCAGCCTGGAAGGCGGGCTTGCCGCGCTGCTCCTGAGCTCCGGCCAGGCCGCCGAAACGTATGCCATCCTCAACGTCGCCGAGGCCGGCGACCACGTGGTGGCCAGCCCCAGCCTCTACGGCGGCACCTACAACCTGCTGGCACACACCCTGAAGAAGTTCGGCGTGTCCGTCACCTTCGTGGCCGACCCGGACAACCTGGAGCAGTGGCGCGACGCCGTGCAGCCGAACACCAAGCTGTTCTTTGCGGAGGTGGTGTCCAACCCCCGGCAGGACGTCCTGGACATCGAAGGTGTTTCCCGGACCGCGCACGAGGCCGGCGTGCCGCTGATCGTTGACAACACCCTGTCCACGCCCTACCTCATCAGGCCGCTCGAGTGGGGCGCGGACATCGTGGTGCACTCGGCCACCAAATACCTGGGTGGACACGGGGCCGCCATTGCCGGTGTCATCGTGGATTCAGGCAACTTCGACTTCAGCAGGGACCCGGAACGCTTCCCGGGCTTCAACACGCCGGACCCCACCTACAACGGCCTGGTCTACGCCCGCGACCTCGGCGCAGGCGGTGCCCTGGGAGCCAACCTGTCCTACATTCTCAAGGCGCGGGTCCAGTTGCTCCGCGACCTGGGCTCCGCGGTGTCCCCGTTCAATGCGTTCCTCATCGCACAGGGCCTGGAAACATTGAGCCTGCGCGTGGAGCGCCACGTGGCCAACGCGGTGGCCGTCGCCAGTTGGCTGGAAGCCCGGGGCGATGTGGAGTCGGTGGCCTACGCCGGCCTGCCGTCCAGTCCCTGGTACGAGCGTGGCCTGAAGTACGGGCCCAAGGGCACCGGCGCGGTGGTGTCCTTCACCGTGGCGGGCGGAGCCGAGGCAGGCAAGCGCTTCGTGGACGCCCTGGAACTGCACTCCCACGTGGCGAACATCGGTGACGTCCGCTCCCTGGTCATCCACCCGGCGTCGACCACGCACAGCCAGCTGACTCCGGAACAGCAGGGCGTGGCCGGGGTAGCCCCTGGCCTGGTCCGGCTGTCCGTGGGCCTGGAGCACATCGACGACATCCTGGCCGACCTCGAGGCCGGATTCCGCGCGGCGAAGGGCGCCTGATTCCAGGTGCCGCAGGTGGAACTCCCGGCCCCTGAGCGGGCCGGGAGTCACACAGCCGTCACATTCTTCGCGCAGATGTCCGCCTGTTTCGTAAACTGGGCAACAGGTCATGAGTGCCAGCGACAGCCCCGGCTTGCTGGCCGGCAACCCTCCTTCCGCGGTGGGGTGCCCCGGGTGAAGACCTGGCCTGCCGGACAGCTGCCGGCGGGCAAGCGCGTAGAAGAGGTTTACCCATGACGATTTCCGTCAGCAGCACCGACGTTCCCGCCGGCAAGACGCACAGCCGCACAGTTTCCAGCCGAGCAGTTCCCGGCGACACGGTTCTTCCCGACGGCACGGTTCTTCCCGACGGCACGGTCCAGTACCTGAATATTGGCAGCCTGGAGCTCGAGGCCGGCGGATTCCTGCCCGACGTCACCCTGGCCTATGAAACCTGGGGAACGCTCAACGCGGAAGGCTCCAACGCCATCCTCGTCCAGCATGCCCTCACCGGCAGCACGCACGTGACGCGTGGCGCCGGTGACGAGGAGGGCTGGTGGGAACAGCTCGCCGGGCCCGGTGCGCCGGCGGACACTGACAGGTTCTTTGTCATTTCCATCAACATCCTGGGCGGCTGTTACGGGTCCACCGGACCGTCGTCGACCGCGCCGGACGGCAAGCCCTGGGGCTCGCGCTTTCCGCTGGTGACGCTCAGGGACTCCACCGTTGCCGAGGCGAGGCTCGCCGACCGGCTCGGCATCGGCAGCTGGCACGCCGTGGTGGGCGGATCCATGGGCGGGGCACGCGCGCTCGAATGGGCAGTGACTTTCCCGGAGCGGGTGCGCCGCTGCGGCGTCATCTCCGTCGGTGCCAGGAGCACCGCCGAACAAATCGCTTTCGCGCAGGCGCAGACCCTTGCCATCCGGCAGGACCGCCACTTCAACGGGGGGGACTACTACGGCGGCCCGGAACCCGAAGAGGGCCTGGCGCTCGCCCGGCGGATTGCCCACATCACCTACCGGTCCGCCTACGAACTCGATTTCCGGTTCGGCAGGAACGCCCAGGCCGCTGAAGAGCCGCTGCAGGCCGATGCCCTGGCGGGCCGCGGACGTTACCAGGTGGAGAGCTATCTCGACCACCAGGGCAACAAGCTGGTCCGGCGCTTCGACGCCAACAGTTACATCGCCCTGACGGAAGCACTCATGAGCCATGACGTCACCCGCGGGCGGGGGACACTCAAGGAAGCCCTGGCCCGGGTCACCGCCAACTTCTTCGTGGCCGCCGTCGAGACGGACCGGCTGTACTTTCCCGCCCAGTCGATGGAACTCGCCGAGGCGCTGCCCGGGAATGTGGACGTGCACATGATCGATTCGCCGATCGGCCACGATGGCTTCCTCACGGAGATCGGCCAGCTGAACGCCCAGCTCAGGGAACATTTCCTCAACTGATTCCGGAGCCGTCCTTGCGACCGGAGCCGGCCGCATCGTGGCAACGCCGCCGGCGTACGTGTGCATTTATGCAGATGCGCCCTGCACTATTTGGCGTTGAGCTTGCGTCATTGGCAGACCATACTCGTTGAATCCGGCGTTCGTGGTGCGCATCACACCCATTCGCCACCGACTGGTCCCCGTGGTGTCGAGGAAGACGCCGAAGGAGTTCGCAATGAGTACGGAAAGCTCCGCCGTAAGGCGTGCAGAAGAAACCGACGTCAAGGCCTCAGGCCTCAAAAAAGTTGTCACGGCGTCCATGGCCGGCACCGTCGTGGAGTGGTATGAGTTCTTCCTCTACGCCTCGGCCGCCACCCTGGTCTTCGGCAAGGCCTTCTTCCCCAACGCCGGCACCGAGCTGGACGGCATCATCGCCGCCTTCCTCACGTACGCCGTCGGCTTCGTTGCCCGCCCGATCGGCGGGATCGTCTTCGGCCACTTCGGCGACAAGTTCGGCCGCAAGCAGCTGTTGCAGCTGAGCATCATCCTGGTGGGTGTTTCCACCTTCCTCATGGGCTGCCTCCCGACGTTCCAGCAGATCGGGTACTGGGCGCCCGCGCTCCTGGTCTTCCTGCGGTTTGCCCAGGGCTTTGCCGTCGGCGGCGAATGGGGCGGCGCGGTCCTCCTCGTGGCCGAGCACAGCCCCAGCAAGTCCCGCGGCTTCTGGGCCAGCTGGCCGCAGTCCGCCGTGCCCATGGGCAACCTGCTCGCCACGGCCGTGCTGTTCATCCTGTCCTCCACGCTGACCCAGGAAGCGTTCCTCGGCTGGGGCTGGCGCGTGGCGTTCTGGCTCTCCGCGGTGATCGTCGTGATCGGCTACTACATCCGCACCAAGGTCAACGACGCCCCGATCTTCCTCGAAGCCCGTAAAGAGGTCGAGGCCGGGCACAAGGGCTACGGTGTTGCCGAGGTATTCAAGCGCTACCCGCGCGGCGTCTTCACCGCCATGGGCCTGCGGTTTGCGGAGAACATCCTCTACTACCTGGTGGTGACGTTCTCCATCACCTACCTCAAGACCGTGGTCCAGGCCGACACGACGCGGATCCTGCTCCTGCTGCTGGTTGCCCACGCCGTGCACTTCGCCGCCGTTCCGCTGGTTGGCAAGCTGTCTGACCGCTTCGGCCGCAAGCCGGTCTACATGGCCGGCGCCATCCTGGGCGCAACCTGGGGCTTCTTCGCTTTCCCGATGATGGACACCAAGAACGACGTGATCATCCTGGCCTCCATCATGATCGGCCTGCTGTTCCACGCACTCATGTACGCCGGCCAGCCGGCGATCATGGCGGAAATGTTCCCCACCCGGATGCGCTACTCCGGCGTCTCGCTGGGCTACCAGGTGACCTCCATCGTCGCCGGTTCGCTGGCCCCGATCATCGCAGCGTCGCTTCTGGGCACCTACAAGTCCTCCGTTCCGGTGGCCATCTACCTGCTGATCGCCTGCGCCGTCACCGCAGTCGCGGTGTTCTTCCTCAAGGAAACCCGCGGCGTCTCGCTCCACGACGTGGACGCAGCGGACGCCCGGGGCACCGCCGACCTGCTCGCGGCCGGCAAGAAGTAGATCCGGCTTTCCCATGAAAGCAGCAGTCCTCTACTCCACCGTCCCCCATACGGCTACTGCATCGCAGAAGCCCAGCTACGCCGAGGCCCGGCCCCTCGTGGTGCAGGAGCTGGAGCGGCCGGAGCCGCGCGCCGGCGAGCTTGGTGTGGCGATCACGTATTCCAGCCTGTGCCATTCCGATCTTTCCGTGGTGGACGGTTCCCGGGTCCGGCCGTTGCCCATGGCACTGGGCCACGAGGCGGTGGGGCGGGTGGTGTCTGTCGGCGGGGGCGTCTCCGATGTATCGGTCGGCGACCATGTGGTGCTGGTCTTCGTGCCGAGTTGCGGGGACTGCCGCGCCTGCAGGTCCGGCCGCCCCGCGCTCTGCCACCGGGCGGCCGAGGTCAACGGCTCGGGCGACCTGCTGCACGGCGAGGCGCTGCTGCGGACACCGGCGGGGGAGCGGATCAACCACCACCTGGGCGTCTCGGCTTTCGCCGATTATGCCGTGGTGGCCCGGGAGTCGGTGGTGGTGATTGACGACGACGTCCCTGACACTGTCGCGGCGATGTTCGGTTGCGCTGTGCTCACCGGCATGGGAGCCGTGCTGAACACTGCCGCTGTCACGGCCGGCCAGTCGGTGGCCGTTTTCGGGCTCGGGGCGGTGGGGCTTTCGGCTGTCATGGCCGCCGCCCTCGCCGGGGCGGGCAGCGTGATCGCCATCGACCCCAATCCCGGCAAGCACCAGCTCGCCCTCGACTGCGGCGCGACAGCGGTGGGAACGCCCGAGGACGCAGCCAGGCTCATCGCGGATGCCGCGGGCGACGGCGTCGACGTCGCCATCGAAGCCGTCGGCTCCGCCGGCGTGATCGCCGCCTGCCTGGGGCACGTGACCCGGGGCGGCGCCGTGGTTCCGGTCGGCCTGCCCCATCCGTCAGCCGAGCTGACGGTCCCCGCGCTGCAGTTCGCCGGGGCCGGCAAGCGACTGCTGGGTTCGTACATGGGCGACGCCGTTCCCGGGCGGGACATCCCGCTCTACCTGGGCTACTGGCGCGAGGGCAAGCTGCCGGTGGAGCTGCTGCACACGGACACCAGGCCACTCACCGAGATCAACGAGGGGCTGGATGCGCTGGCGTCCGGGCAGGTGGTGCGGCGGCTGTTCCAAGCCTGAGGTGCGTGGCCCGGCGGCCGCACTGCTGCGGCGTCGGCGGTGCTGGCGTGCCGGTTCTCCGGTGCGTCAGCCCGCCAGCAGTCCTGCCCGGGATTTCACTTCCTCCTTGAGTGATGCGATGACGGCCTGAACCGCGGCCGAGCGGAGGGACTCGGGGCGTGCCACCGCCCAGATGGGCAGCTGACGCTGGAAGTCGTCCGCGAGGACCGGGACGAAGCCCGGCTGCCCGGCCACCATGAAGTTCGGCAGCAGCCCGATGCCCGCGCCCTGCCGCACCGCCTCCACCTGTGCGAACACGCTCGTGGCCTGGAAGCTTGAGCTGGGCATCGGCAGCTGCGAGGACCAGCGGTGTCCCAATTCTGCCACCTGGAGCGCAGACTCAACGTAAGACACAAAGCCGTGCTGCCCCACGTCGTCGAGCGTTTCCGGCAGTCCGTGTTCCGCGGCGTAGCCGGGGCTGGCGTAGAGGCGCAGGTAGTAATTGCTCAGGAAGATGGTCTGGGCGTTGCTGACGTCGGTCCGGCCCACCACGATTTCCAGGTCCACGCCGGATCTGTTCTGGCTGACCTTCCGCGTGGCGCTTAGCATCTCGATGTTCAGCTGCGGATTTTCCTGCTGCAGCCGGACCAGTGCCGGGGTGACGAACACGGCCCCAACCCCGTCCGTCGTCGCCACGCGCACCAGCCCGGACAGGGCGCTCTGGTCCTGGCTGATGAGGCCGGAGAGCGATCCGAGCGTGCTCTCGATGGCTTCCGCCGCCTCCACCGCGGACGCGCCCAGCTGGGTCAGTTCCCAGCCGTGCGGGCTGCGTTCGAGGGTGCGCCCGCCCAGCTGCTTGTCCAGGGCGAGGATCCGGCGGGAGATGGTGGTGTGGGTGGTGCCGAGCGTTTCCGCCACCGCGTTGAACCTGCCCAGGCGGGCAACTGTCAGCAGGATCAGCAGGTCGTCCGGGCTCGGAAGCCGCCTCAGGTCCACGGCTAGCCTTTCCTTCTGTGTGCATCAGTGCACATACTGTCTGTATTTTTTCCCCTTGATTGCACTCTAGCAGGGTGTGATCGTGGACACGGACCTTCCGGCCCCGGCGGCCGGATCCGTAGCAAAGGAGCTTACGAATGGCAGTCATCGGTTGGATCGGCCTCGGAAACATGGGTGGCAACATGACCGCGAACCTGGCGAAGGCCGGGCACGATGTCCGTGGCTTTGACCTCAATCCCGCGGCGCTCGCCGCCGCCGAGGAGGCCGGCGTCAAGCCGGTAGGCAGCATTGCCGAGGCCGCCGACGGCGCGGACGTGGTGTTCACCATGCTGCCCAAGGGTGAGCACGCCCGCGCCGTGTACCTCGGCGAAGACGGCGTCCTGGCCCATGCGGACACCCGCACGCTGCTGGTGGACTCCTCCACCATCGACATCGCGTCCGCCCAGGAACTGCACGACGCCGCCGCTGCCGCCGGCTTCCGCTTCGTGGATGCCCCGGTGTCCGGCGGCATGAGCGGGGCCCGGGCAGGGACGCTGACCTTCATGGTGGGCGGGGAAGCGGGCGCGGTCGCAGACGCCACCGGCTTCATCGGCCCGATGGCAGCCAACATCATTCCCACCGGCGGCGCCACCACCGGCCAGGCGGCCAAGATCTGCAACAACCTGATGCTCTTCATCAACCTGGCGTCCACCGCCGAGGGTGCCGTCCTGGCAGACCGGCTGGGCCTGGACAAGCAGGTCTTCTGGGATATCGCGTCCGTTTCCTCCGGCGATTCCTGGGCACTGCGGACCTGGTATCCGGTGCCGGGCGTGGTGGCCACGGCCGCCTCCAACAATGACTTCGCACCCACTTTCACCACCGAACTGGCCAACAAGGACATCGGCCTCGCCATCAGTGCCGCCGAGGACACCGGGACGCCGCTCGAGATCGGCAAGCATGTCCAGCAGCTGTTCCAGCAGCTCATCGACGCCGGCGAAGCGGGCAAGGACTGCTCGATGATCATCAAGCTCGCCGACGGCTCGCTGGACTCGGCCAGGTAGCCCGGCCCTTCAGGACACAATCTCCAGTCACACCTCCAAGCAACGCACGAAAAGAGACTTCCCGTGGAAACCATTCCCCATTTCATCAACGGCAGCCGCGTCAGCGACGCAGACCGCTTCGGCCCCGTCTTCAACCCTGCCACCGGCGAACAGGAGAAGCAGGTGGCGCTCGCCTCGGCGTCGCGGACCGGGGAAGCCATCGCAGCCGCCCGCGCCGCGCTCCCGGCGTGGCGGGCCACGAGCCTGGCCAAGCGCACCAACATTTTCTTCCGGGTCCGCGAGATTCTGAACCAGCGCAAGCCCGAGCTCGCGGCGATTCTCACCAGTGAGCACGGCAAGGTCCTTTCCGATGCCGAAGGTGAAATCTCCCGGGGCCTCGAGAACATCGAGTTCGCCACCGGCCTGTCCCACATGCTCAAGGGTGAGCGCTCCGAGCAGGTCTCCAGCGGCATCGACGTCCACTCCGTCCGCCAGCCGGTGGGCGTCGTGGCCTGCATTACGCCGTTCAACTTCCCGGCCATGGTGCCGCTGTGGATGATCGGCAGCGCCCTGGCCTGCGGCAACACCGTGCTTCTGAAGCCGAGTGAGAAGGATCCGTCGGCCGCCATTTTCATCGCCGAGGCCTTTGCCGAAGCGGGGCTGCCGGCCGGCGTGCTGAACGTGGTCCAGGGGGACAAGGAAGCTGTTGACGTCCTGCTCGAGCACCCCGACGTGAAAGCGGTGAGCTTCGTCGGCTCCACGCCCATCGCGCAGTCGATCTACAAGCGGGCGGCCGATCACGGCAAGCGCGTCCAGGCGCTGGGAGGCGCGAAGAACCACATGGTGGTGCTGCCCGACGCCGACCTGGACATGGCTGCCGACGCCGCGGTTTCCGCGGCCTACGGTTCGGCGGGCGAACGCTGCATGGCCGTCAGCGTCCTCGTGGCGGTGGGCAACGTCGCCGACGACCTTGTCGAGGCGATTTCCAGCCGCATGGCTGGCCTCAAGATCGGTCCGGGAACCGATCCGGCCTCCCAGATGGGGCCGCTGATCACCGCGGAACACCGGGACCGCGTGGCCTCCTACGTGGCGGGAGCCGAAAACGAGGGAGCCACGGTCGTCGTCGACGGCCGCTCGCAGCAGTTCGATTCGGACGGCTTCTTCATCGGCGTCAGCCTGGTGGACCACGTGAAGCCGGGCATGAAGGTGTATGACGACGAGATCTTCGGCCCGGTCCTGTCGGTGGTCCGCGTCGACACGTACAGCGACGCCGTCCGGCTGGTCAACGAGAACGAGTTCGGCAACGGCACGGCCATCTTCACCCGCGATGGCGGGGCGGCGCGGCAGTTTGAGTTCGACGTCGATGCCGGCATGGTGGGCGTCAACGTCCCCATCCCTGTACCGGTGGGCACCTTCTCGTTCGGCGGCTGGAAGAACTCGCTGTTCGGCGACACCCACATGTACGGCCCGGACAGCATCCGGTTCTATACCCGGGGCAAAGTGGTGACCACCCGCTGGCCGGATCCGTCCACCTCGGTGATTGACCTGGGGTTCCCGCAGATCGACTAAACTCGAAACTCGGTTTACATCAGACCTTGAGTTTGGGCCGGTTACGACCGGCCTGCGCCTCAGCCCGCGTCCCGCAGCCACAAGCAGCGGGCCGCGGGCTGTCCCTTTTCCGGGTGCAACCCCATGTCGCTAAATTGTCAGTGGCCGGTGAGATGCTTCGGGTATGGAAAGCAGTGCAGCTGTGGAGACGATGGAGGCCATCGAGGCCTCTACTTCTGCACTGGCTGCTTTCGTTGATCTCGCCACGGGAAACGTCCCCGTGACGGGTGGCCAGGCGTCGGGCGCGGCTGATCCGCTGCGGGACCAGGCCGACGCCCACCTTGACGGTTTGGCCGAGCTGGCCAAAGTGGAGGCCCGCCTCGCGGCCCTGAAGGTGCAGCTCGTCGCCGGCTACGCCAACGCTGAGAAAGCCATGACGCCGCCGGCCGCTTCCCCGCAGGACCGCACCGTCAGGGACATGGCCGTGACCGCCGAAGTGGCCGGTGTCCTGACCATCAGCGAACGCGCCGCGGGTGCGCTGCTGTCAGAGGCCCATGTGCTGACCACGGACCTGCCGCTGACGCTGTCCGCGCTCCGGGCCGGCACCATTTCGTGGCAGCACGCCCGGATCATGGTGGACGAGACCGTGAATCTTGACCCCGCCGGGGCGGCAGCGTTGGAGGCGCATTTCCTCGACTCCGCCGCTCCGAACGCGGCGCGGGGTATGCAAGCCGGCGACCTCGTCCCGTGCCGGTTCCGGGCGAAGGTCCGCACCTGGCGGGAGCGGCACCACCCGGTCAGCATCGAAAAACGCCACGCCCGCAGCGCGGCGGACCGGCGGGTGGAATATTGTCCGGATCAGGATGGCATGGCCTGGTTCTCGGCCTACCTGCCCGCGGACCAGGCTGCGGGGATCTGGGACCGCAGCACCGCCGCAGCCCGGGCCATGCAGGGACCGGCCGAGGCCAGGACCCTCACCCAGCTCCGCGCCGACGTCGCCGCGACCTGGCTGCTCACCGCAGGCCTCGAACACACGCCGGCCGGCACCGCAGCAGCCGGCAACGGCGCCGGTGACGAAGGTCCCGCCGGTTCCCGGTCGGCCAGCGGTGTGCCCTCGCCCGCGGCGCAGGTCCTGATCACCGTGCCGGCGCTGTCCCTGCTCGGCCTGACCGAGGAAACGGCCATGCTCGACGGCTACGGGCCGATCCCGCCCTCCATGGCCCGTGCGCTCGTCGCCGACGGGGCATCGTCATTCCGCAGGGTGCTCACCGACCCCCGTGACGGCGTGCCCCTGGAAATCGGACGAACCAGCTACCGGATCCCCAAACCACTCAGGCAATGGTTGAGGCTCCGGGACGCCAAGTGCTCGTTCCCGGTCTGCAACAACCACTCCCTGGACAACGACGCCGACCACCTCCTGGCCTGGGCACGCGGCGGACCCACCGGGATCAGCAACCTCGGCCAACCATGCCCTAAACATCACCGGCTCAAACACGGCTCTACCTGGACACCCACCGCTGCCAGCGCCAACGACCCACCCGGCTGGACCTCACCCACCGGCAGGCATTACCCCAGCGAACAACCCGACTGGGAACCCCCACACTGGCCACCACAGATAATGGCCAGGCTCAATGACCCTGCCATGGCCAACAATTTTGATCCCCGGTCACCCGACACCTACCACTCGGCTGCACCGCCGCTCCGGGCGGGGACCCGGGCTATGGCGACTCGCCGTGGCCGCAAGCGGGAGCTGCTTCAGCGCGCCAGATCCCTCGACCGTGCGCGTCATCAGGATCCGCTTGTAGCGTAGGCGGACTTCCGGGGCGGGGGTTCCGCCCGTGCCGGTCAGCCAGCCATCAGGGACCGGTCCGAAGGCGCACCGTATTGGGCACCTATCTTCCGGGCGTGGCCGGATCTAAGCTGTCCGCATGCCGCGGTTGAGACCCACTGCATGCCTCGCACTCCTACTGCCGGTGCTCCTGCCGGTGACGGGATGCGGGGCCACGTGCCCGGCAATGGCCTGGATCAACTCGGTCAATGTGATCCTGGACGGGGACACCCGAAACGTGGCCTGGGTGCAGCTGTGCACTCCGGACGCGTGTTCGCAGGCAACGGCCCGGCCAGCCCCGGAACCCGTTCTTCCAACCGCCACCGCTACTCCAACCGGGGCCAATGGTCTCGGGTTCCCCCCGGGCCTTGGACCGGTCGAACGCCGAATCACAGTTGAGAAAACCGGCGCGGAATCTTGGCGTTTTGGATTTGAGACGGATAATCCCGGGACTGTTACTGTCCGGACACTCGACTCCGCGGGCAAAACCCTCGCGGAAAGGAAGGTGCCAATAGACTGGCAACCGGCACGTGAGCCGGGTCCGTGCGGCGGACCGCAGACGGCGTCGTCCATCACGCTCAGGCTCGACCCATCACGCTAGCGCTCGACCCGCAACGGCGGCCCGGTGACCATGACCGTCGCCGGCTAGCCGTTCATGATGTCGTTGCGCCGGGCCATGTACTCCTCCATGGAGATCTTGCCGTCGCTGTACTGCTGGTCCAGCTCAGCCAGTTTCCGTGCACGGAACCCCTGCGGAGCCGACGGCGGCGGGGGAGTTGCAGGGGCTGCCCCAGTGGTCGGGGCCGGGCTCTGTTGTTGTGGCTGGGGCGGGTTGGCCCGGTATTCCGGGCTGTCCTCGTAGGGAACCGGTCCCTGCTGCCAAGGCGGAACACCAGCTCCGCCGGGGCCGGTCTGGCTGGGGTACGGCTGGTTCGGATATGACTGGTTCGGGCCAGGCTGGGGGTATGGCGGGTACTGCTGATCCGGGTAGGGCTGATTCAGGGGCGGAAGCTCTTCACGTCCACTGCGCTGGGGGAATCCAAGTCCGCCGCCGAAGTAGTCCTGCTGCGTGTAGCCGTCCCGCGGCCGGTTGTCCGGGCGGTTCTGGAACGGGCCACCAAACGGGCTGCCCGGCTGGTTGCCGAACTGGTCCTCGCCGTTGTTAGGGAACTGGTCGGGAAACTGACCGGGGTACTGCCCGGGCAGGCCGGGCCCCTGGTTCCGCCGTTGGACCGACCTCCGGTACATCCGCATGCCCATGGGAACCAGGACGGCCAGAATGATGATCCAGAAAAACAAGTCGAGCACGGTGGGGCCTCTCAGTGAGTGTCCATTCCAGCTTAGTCCTGTGAGGGAGCGCGCCAGCGTCCGGAGCGCACGCCTGCACGGGACAGCCGCACGGGAACGCTGCAGGGGACGTCAGGTGCCCACCGGGATCCGGAGTGTCGGCATGCCAAGGAAGTCCCCGTACCTGGCCACCGCCACGTCGAGCGCCCGTTCGGTGGCATGCCCCAGCGGCCGGGACATACGGATGTCCAGCTCGCAGCGCTCTGTGGCGGACCCCCGCCGGACCAGCGAATGCCGCCAGGAGCCCGCCAGCAGTCCGTCGAGCAGGACCACATGCATGGGATTGTCGCCAAAGGGATAGGCCGGCGCGGTTCCGCCGAAATAATGCCGTGAGACGGAATAGCCCATGATGTATTCGTCGTAGCACTGGACCAGGTCGATCTGCGGCAGGCCATGACGGGGCCGCGTTGATCCGCCGCGCTGCGTTGGTGCCCCGCGCCCCGCTTCCTTGCGCAGCCCCAACGCCTCCGGGCCACACTCCGGCGGCCGGAGATAGAATTCCGCGCCGTCGAAGCTGGCGGCAACGATGGCGCCCGGAGCAATCTCCTCCGCCAGCGCCAACCCCTTGCGCACATCTTTCATCGTGAGTCCGGACCAGTCCGCGCAGTCCCGGACAGTGGCAGGCCCCCGGCTCCCGAAATACCTCAGCGCCAGGGCCGCCAACGACTCCTCCCGCGAGAGCACAGCGGCCGGGGCGCCCCCGGCCACGCGCTCATCGAAGGCTGCATACGTCTGCCGCAGCGCTCCGCCGGCACTTCGGACGGGCGTGCCGCTCACCAGCACCCCGCTGATCTCGGCATGCATGATCAGGTACGCGAGGGCGAGTCCCTTGCCCGGGAAGCCGGCACCCTGCAGCCTGGCGGCCAACTGCTCGCGGGTGAGGTGCACTCCGCCGGCCACCGCTTCCGCCAGGACGTCGGCGCTCCTGGAAGCTGCATCATTGTCGATTCCGGTCCTGCGGTACGTGCCGCCGTTTGCCTGGTGCAGCCGGGGCTCGGAAAGGGCACGCAACCACGGCAGGTCGTCGCGGTGCACGAAATGCCAGGTGGGCCGCAGGATATGGGTCCGGAGAATCCGTCCGTCGGCAACCGCCTGCTCCACATCCTCCACGGTGGCACCCGTCGTCCGCTGGGCCAGGGACCAGCGCGCATAGGGAAACTCCTGCGCCTGTACGGCCAGCAGGTTCTTCAGGGCTTCCTCCGCCGTCGCTGCCCGGCGCTCCCACAGCTGCTGGCCGGCGAGCCGGGTCCGCAGCACCTCACGTGGTTCCATGCCCGACGCCGCTCCTCACCTTTGGCAGTTCAGTCACCCTCGGCACCTCAGCCAAACTACTGCCGGACGGGATCACCCAGGCCCAACGGCCGTTCGCCCGAACCCAACGGCCCCTCGCCCGAACCCAACGGAACCCCCGGACCGAAGACGGGTCCCGGCGTCGGCCGCTTGGGGCTGATGCCGTCGCCGGATGACCTGTGGCGCAGGCGCCGGACCACCCACGGCACAAAATACTCCCGTGCCCAGACGAGGTCTTCGCTGCGGGCCTCGCGCCAGCTGCGCGGCGGCAGCGGCTTCGGCGCGAGCGGCTCGAGGCTGTGCTGGACGTTCAGGGCCTCGAGCACCATGGCGGCAATGGTGTGGTGTCCCAACGGCGAGAAGTGCAGCCGGTCCTCGTTCCACATCTGCGGGTCCTTCAGCTGCCGGAGGGACCACATGTCGGCGATGACCGCGTCGTGCCGGGCGGCGATGGTGCGGAGGTTCTCGTTGTAGATGGCCACCTTGCTGCGGATCCGGCCCAGCACCGACGATCCTGTGTCCGGGCCGTTGAACAGCACCACGGTGGGGCCGCTCATCGCCAGGATCTGCACCACCGGGTCGAGCCGTTCGGCGAGGGCATCGGGGTCGCCGCCGGGCCGGATGAGGTCGTTGCCGCCGGCGGAAAGCGTCACCTGGTCAGGCTTGAGGGCCAGGCAGGGCGCCAGCTGCTGGTCGACGATCTGCTGCAGCAGCCGTCCCCGCACGGCGAGGTTTGCGTATGCGAAATCCTCATGGCCCCGTCCAAGCTCTTCCGCCACCCGGTCTGCCCAGCCGCGGTAGCCGCCCGGGCTGCTGGGTTCGGGGTCGCCGATTCCTTCGGTGAAGGAATCACCCATGGCCACGTACCGGCTCCAGGGGTGGCGGGCAGCAGGCTCATCCGTTCCTACCATGGGCTCTGGGGCTTGTTGCATGGGCTCGGTTCCGCTCACCCTCCCATCCTGTACCGTCACCGCTTGGCTACGCCACCGTAGGTTGTTACCTGTGGGTAACTGTAAGAATGGAGCCATGACTTTAGCCGACTCCTTTCCTGCCCCCGTTGTTCTGTGGTCCAAGCCCGAGGAAGCCAGGGCCGGCAAACCACTGCTGGTCCTGCTCCACGGTTACGGCGCCAACGAGCAGGACCTCCTCAGCCTGGCCGACATGCTCCCGGACGACTTCGCGGTGGCCTCGGTCCGGGCACCCATCGCCATGGGACCGGGCTTTTCCTGGTTCCCGCTGACCGGCTCGATCGAATATTCAGTCGACGCCGTCAAGGCAGCTTCGGTGTACGTCCTGGATTGGCTGGACACGGTCAAAGCCAACCACCCGTCCGTCACGCTGCTCGGGTTCTCGATGGGGATGGCCATGGCCACCACGCTGCTGCGGCAGCGGCCCGCTGACTTTGCCGCCGTCGTCGGGCTTTCAGGTTTTGTGGTCAATGCGGATTCCGACGGCGGGTTCAGGGACGCCGAACTGGACGGAACGGTGCCGCTGTTCTGGGGCCGGGACCAGCAGGACCCGGTCATCACGCCGGACAAGATCGAGTACACGATGGGGTGGGTGCGCAAGCACGTGAAGCTGACCAAGGTCCTTTACACGGGCATGTGGCACGGCATCAACGCCCAGGAAGTCGGGCACGTGTCCGAGTTCCTCACCCACGAGGTGCTGAAGCAGTAGCTTTTTTTAACCCTGGGGGGCGCTGATCCGGACGGTCTGGCCGTTCACCGTCACCGTGTCCCCGTTGTGAAGCTGCCGGCCGCGCCGGTCGTCGATCTCACCGTTGACCTTGACCAGGCCGTTTTTGATCAGCTCCGTTGCCTCCACTCCGTCCTCCACGAGGTTGGCGAGCTTCAGGAGCTGGCCCAGGCGGATCATGGTGTCGCGGATGGGGATCTCTTCGATTTCCGGGTTACTCATACCAGTAATCATGCCTGACGTAAGGTGAAACGAATGACCCATGCACCCCGGCTGCCCCTTGCCGTGGGCCTTCCGATGGCCGTGGCCTCCGGCCTTGCGATTCCCGTCCAGGGGCGCATCAACGGGGCCCTTGGCGCCCGCCTCGGTGACGGCATCGCCGCCGCCGTCGTGAGTTTCAGCACCGGGCTGATCGTGATGGTCATCGTGTCCCTGCTGGCTCCGCGCGGGAGGGCGGGCCTCGCCCGGATCCTGCCCGCGTTGCGTGAACGCCGCTTCCCGCCGTACTACGCGCTCGCCGGGGGCATCGGCGCCTTCTTCGTCTTCGCGCAGTCCTTCACCGTGGGGCTGCTGGGCATCGCCCTCTTTACCGTGGCCACCGTCACGGGACAAACGCTCAGCGGCCTGCTAGTGGACCGCCTGGGCATCGGCCCGGCCGGGAAGAAGTCAGTGACCGGCATCCGCGTCATCGGCTGCATCCTCACCATTGCCGCCGTCTCGTGGGCCGTTTCACCGCGCTTCGCCGGCGGTGCTGCGGGCGCGGCCGGTGCAGGCGCCGCGGGCGCCGGGGCGGCCGATCCCACGGCGCTCCTGCTGCCGATCATCCTGCCGGTTCTTGCAGGCTTCCTCATGAGCTTCCAGCAAGCCATGAATGGCACCGCCACCGTGCACTACGGGACGCCGATCGCGGCCACGCTGGTCAACTTCATCGCCGGCACCTGCGTGCTGTGGGTTGCCTGGTCCGTCAAGGTGGCCGTCGCCGGGCCGGCCAACCCGCTGCCGGGGGAGTGGTGGTACTACCTCGGCGGGCCCATGGGCTGCGTGTTCATCGGCCTGGGTGCGCTGCTGGTGCGCAGCCTCGGCGTGCTGGTGACGGGACTCGGCATGATCGCCGGGCAGTTGCTGGGGTCGCTCGGCCTGGACCTGCTGGTGCCCACGCCGGGCACCGTGGTGCAGGCAGCCACGGTTCTGGGGACCCTGCTGACCCTGGCGGCCATCGTCGTGGCCACGTTGCCCTGGCCCAGGGGCGCCCTTCGGAGGTAGGGGCGCCCTTCGGAGGTGAGGGTGCCTTCCTGAGGTGAGGCACCTTCCGGAGGCAGGTCCCGGTAGGCTAGGACTCGCAGCTTCCTGCACAGTTTTTCCCTTGCACACGCCCCCGCCCGGCATCCAGCCGCGGTCCAGGGCCAGAGACACCGCGGACCGCACCCAGCGGCCCTGTAGAAATTGGAGTTCCCCATGGCAGCAAAATCCGTCCTCGACCAGGTCATTTCCCTTTCCAAGCGGAGAGGCTTCGTTTTCCAGGCTGGCGAGATCTACGGAGGCTCGCGTTCCGCTTGGGACTACGGACCCCTCGGTGCCGAGCTGAAGGAAAACATCAAGCGCCAGTGGTGGCAGTCCGTGGTGCGCGGCCGCGAGGACGTGGTGGGCTTGGACTCCTCCGTCATCCTGCCCCGCCAGGTATGGGAAGCCTCCGGCCACGTGGACGTCTTCTCCGACCCGCTCGTCGAGTGCCTCTCCTGCCACAAGCGCTACCGCGCCGACCACCTCGAAGAGGAATACGAGGAGAAGAAGGGCCGCCCCGCCGAGAACGGCCTCAAGGACATCGCCTGCGCCAACTGCGGAACCCGCGGCGAATGGACCGAGCCGCAGGAATTCTCCGGCCTCCTGAAGACCTTCCTGGGCCCGGTGGCCAGCGAGGAAGGCCTGCACTACCTGCGCCCCGAAACCGCGCAGGGCATCTTCGTGAACTTCAACAACGTGCTCACCACGTCCCGGAAGAAGCCGCCGTTCGGCATCGGCCAGATCGGCAAGTCCTTCCGCAACGAGATCACGCCCGGAAACTTCATCTTCCGCACCCGGGAGTTCGAGCAGATGGAAATGGAATTCTTCGTGGAGCCGGGCACGGACGAAGAGTGGCACCAGTACTGGATGAAGGAGCGCATGTCCTGGTACACCGGCCTGGGCATCCGCGAGGAAAACCTGCGCTTCTTCGAGCACCCGCTGGAAAAGCTCAGCCACTACTCCAAGGGCACCACGGACATCGAGTACCGCTTCGGCTTCCAGGGCTCCGAGTGGGGCGAGCTGGAAGGCATCGCCAACCGCACGGACTTCGACCTCTCCACGCACGCCAAGGCCTCCGGCACGGACCTCAGCTACTTCAACCAGGCCACCAACGAACGCTTCACCCCGTACGTGATTGAGCCCGCCGCCGGCCTGACCCGGTCCTTCATGGCCTTCCTCATCGACGCCTACACCGAGGACGAGGCCCCCAACGCCAAGGGCGGCGTGGACGTCCGCACCGTGCTCAAGCTGGACCCGCGGCTCGCCCCGGTGAAGGCCGCGGTGCTGCCGCTCAGCCGCAACGAGGACCTCTCCCCGAAGGCCAAGGACCTGGGCACCCAGCTGCGCAAGAACTGGAACATCGACTTCGACGACGCCGGCGCCATCGGCCGCCGTTACCGCCGCCAGGATGAGATCGGCACCCCGTTCTGCATCACCGTGGACTTCGACACGCTCGAAGACCAGGCGGTCACCATCCGTGAACGCGACACCATGAGCCAGGAACGCGTGTCCCTGGACAAGGTGGAGGGCTACCTGGCCGCACGGCTGATCGGCGCCTAGCCGTGGCGATCCAATACCGCGAATGGCGCGAAGGCGACGACCTCGCCCTGCTTGAAGTCTGGGGCGACCCGGAAACCGACCAGGCGGGGCAGTTCCGCGGCACCCTCGCGCCCTCCGGCAACGCGCCGTGGCGGCGCTGCATCGTGGCCGAGGACCTCGTTGACGGCGTGGCCATCCCCGTTGCCGCCGGTGTTGTCCACGAGGCCAGCCTGCACCCGGAGCGGCTGTGGGTGTACGTCGAAGTGGCCAGGGACCACCGCCGGGCCGGCATCGGTTCCACACTGCTCATGATGCTGCGCCGTGAGGCGGAGGGATCGCCGTCGGGCGTTACCCGTCTGCGCTGCAAGGTGGAGCCGGGCACCACCGGCGCCGCCTTCGCGGAGGCGGCGGGGCTCACCCCCATCCAGCACACCCGGCTCGTCGTGGTGGAGCCGGCGGCCCTGAAACTCCCGGTCTTCGGCGACGGTTCCGAGGAAGCGGCGTCGGAGCGCATCGAGGACCTGGCCACCGGTTCGGTGGAGCTTTCCGACGTCGTGGGCCGGTACTACTCGTCCGTCCACGGCTGGGACAGCCCGGGCGAACTGGGCATCGGCACCGTGCAGCGGCTGTTCCTTGATGAGCTCAGCGGCGCGCACGGCGCGATTGTGCTGCGCGGCCCGAAAGCCAGCGCCTTCGGATCAGGTGTGCCGGCCAGCCGCAAGGGCAGGATCCAGGCCTTCGCGATCAGCTATGCGCAGGGCAGTTCCGATCACCCGTCCGATGTGTTCCTCGGCCACGAGCCGGAGCTGGACGCCGAGGAGGCCCAGGCAGCGGTCCGTGACCTTCTGGCCCTCATCGCGTACCAGTACCCGGTGCTCATGGAAGTGGACGATTCGATGGCAGCGCTGCGCGCCGTCGTCGGGCCCCTGATGGAAGCGGGCAAGGCCCGCCGCCAGGGCGCGGAGACGTCCGTCGTCTCCGACTGACCCATCTATCTAGCAGCCCATCTATGTAGCAGCACAGGGCGTTCCCAGACCTGGGAACGCCCTGTGCTGCTACTGGGCTGGGGGATTCACCCTTGGGGCCGCTGTTGTTCGGGAAGTACGACGCCGGTCCCTCGCCAGATCAGCCGCATCGAGCCTTTGGCGTTCCGCCTCGGAGATGGCGCCGCCGCCGAGGTCCGCCGGCATCCACCAGTCGCCGGGCCGCGCCGCCACGGGAAAGCTGGCGATGGCGGCGTCGATTCCCGCCTGGAGCGTCCTGCGGAGCCGCGACGTTTCCCGCTCCGGGTCCAGGTCCGCGGGCAGATGGAACGGCTCACCGATATGCACCCGGACCGGCGCGCGCCGGATGCGGTGCAGCGGAAGGCCCTTGCCGCGGGTCAGTATCCGGTGGGCGCCCCAGACCGAGACCGGAATCAGCGGCACGCCCGCCTCGGCCGCCATCCGCACCGCCCCCGTCCTGCATTCCCGGACCTTGAAGCTGCGGCTGACGCCGGCCTCGGGCATGACGGCCAGATACTCACCGGCGCGCAGACTTGCCACGGCGGCGTCATAGGCGCCGGTCCGCGAACCGTAGCCCACCACCACCTGGCCCGCTGCGCTGATGAAGGGACCCGCGAGCCAGTGGTCCGCGGCTCCCTGATGGATCATGAACCGCAGCTGCCCGCGGTTGTGGCGCCACAACACGAGTTCGGCGGCCGCGAAGTCCAGGTAGCCAAAGTGAGTGATGGCGACGACGGCGCCTACTTTGCTGTCCGGCAGGTTTTCCTGCCCGGTCACCATCAGGCGGATCCGGAACAGCCACTGCAGGAACAGGCCGGTCCGGACGAGGAGGCGGTAGAAGCGGTCGCTGGCGGCTGGGGTCCATGGCATGTGAGTGTCCCCGCGTCAGTGCCGCCGCGGCGGCCATGGGAAGAAACCGCTGGTGGACTCCACGTATTCGCGGTAGCCAGGCCGGCCCGACATGGCCTTCTCGGTGAGCGGCTTCCCGGTCTTGGCGGCCAGCGTCCAGATCATCAGTGCGGGGGAGAGGACTGTCAGCACGCCGGGCCAGGACTCGGCAGCGATGAGGAACAGCCCCGCCCAGACGGCGGCGTCGCCGAAGTAATTGGGGTGCCGCGTGTAGCGCCACAGGCCGGTGTTCAGGACGGTTCCCCTTTGGGCGGGGTCGCCCTTGAACTGCTCCAGCTGCCTGTCGCCGACGGACTCGAAGATGAACCCGGTCAGCCACACCGCCGAACCCGCCGCGGCGAGAGGCCCCAACGGACCGGTGGCGAACATTCCCACCTGGATGGTCAGCGAGACGAAGAACATCACGAGGCCCTGTGGCAGGTAGACGCGACGGAGAGCGTAGGCGTTCCGGGACCCGGGCGCTCCTTTGAGCACCGCCACGTAGCGGGGGTCCTCATGGCCGCCGCGGGCCCGGCGGCCGATGTGCGTGCCGAGCCGGGTTCCCCAGATGCCCGTCAGCACCAGCAGAAGCGCACGCCTGCCGCCGTCGCCCTCCCCGGCCGAGAGAACAAAGGAGATCACCGCAATCACGACGAAGCCCGGGCCCCAGGCCACGTCCATCACCGAGTGCCGCGCTTGGCCACCGGCCGCGGGATGGATGGCCACGGCGTACGTGACGGCAAGCACCAGCACCACACCCAGCGCCGCCCAGGGCAGGCTGGCGAGGAACGCCGCCAGCGGAAACGGGCTCATGAAGCCGGTCCGGTCACGAGAATCGCCACCTCACCACTGCCCTTCACAACTCTCACGGGACACCAATTCTCAGAGGACCAACGGCAATGCCTCCCCGGACGGGGGAAGCACCCTGTCCAGGGCGGCGGCGGAGGCTGGGGACCCCGCCCCGGGAACTCCGGTCCGTTCGGTGAAGGCCTTCATCAGGAACCCGGTGGCCAGCCTGTGCCACAGTCCGACCCGACGCAGCATGAAGTGCCCGGCCCCGCGGAGCGAGACGTACCGCAACTCCGCCGCTTCCGGCGCCGCCCGGCGCGCGAACCGGAGTGAGGCCGACGGACTCGTCCACCGGTCCTCGTCCCCGTGCACGATCAGGACCTTCCGCCCGGTGACAGCGGAGGCGGGGGTGGCATCATCGAGCCACGGGGCCAGCGCCACCACGGCGTCCACGTCCGGTTCGTCAGCGGCGCAGATCGCGGTGAGGCCGCCCATCGAATGCCCCAGCAGGTAGATGGGCACGCCGGGGTGCTCCGCGCGGATCCTGGCCAGCGCCCAGCGGGCATCCTTCAGCGGCGTCATGTCCTCGCCGTTCCAGCCGCGCACACTGTTCCGTAGAATCCAGACCGCCAGACCGTGTTTCCGGCCGGCCGCGTGCAGGTGGCGGGCAAACGGCACCATCCGCGCAGGGCTCAGATGCCTGGCCTGGACAGGCTGGAAGCTGTGCGACTTGCCGCCATGCAGCACCAGGGCCACGCCGCGGGCGGGTCCGGACGGTGCCAAAACCGTCAGCGCCGCTTGGTGGTGGGTCCGGTGTTGCCTCACTCTTGCATCCTCCGACACTTCGTCGTCCATTTATCAACCCTATGGCCGCCGCCGTAGAGTTCAAGCATGAGGTCTAGCTGCTGATGGGTGCAGGTCACTCCCACGGTCATACAGGGCATTCGGAGCCAACGGCGGAAGCGATGGCTGCCCGGAGGAAAGCAAACAGGATTCTGGCTGCGGTGCTGATTCCGCTGACCCTCCTGACGCTCGCCGCCATGGCGGCGCTGTGGCCCTCGGGTAACAGGGAAGGCCTGACCCTGGCCAACCCGTATGCCGCCGCTCCTGGCGTCACCTTCGACACCGGGCGGATCCAGCGCGTGGTCACGGAGAGCTGCACGCCGGCCACAGCGCAGGACAACGCGGCGGCCCAGGACGGTACAGCCCAAGGCAACACCGGCGGCGGCTCGCAGTGCACTTTCGCCTTCACCGAGCCGGACAAGGGCGGCAACCCGGTCAAGGTGGTCATCAACCCGGACATCGCCAAGTCGCACGGCGTGAAGGTGGGTGACAACATCCGATACCTCAACCTGTCCCACGCCCAGGCGGCCGCCACCGGCGCCGATGCCCCGGCGGCCCAGGGGTCGCCGTCGTACATCTTCGTGGACTTTGTCCGCACCACGCCGATCATCCTGCTGGCAATCCTCTACGCCGTCGTGGTGGTGGCCGTGGCGCGCTGGCGGGGGCTGCGTGCCCTGATCGGCCTCGTCGGCGCCTACTTCGTGCTGGTCAGCTTCATGCTCCCCGGCCTCGTGGAGGGCAAGCCGCCGCTTCTGCTGGCGCTCGTCGGCTCGACCGTGATCATGATCGGGGTCCTGTACTTCGCGCACGGATTCTCGGCGCGGACCTCGACGGCGCTGCTGGGCACCATCTTCGGGCTCGGCATCACCTCGCTTCTTGCGGCCTGGGCCACCGATGCGGCGAACCTCGCAGGCGTCGGAAGCCACGACGCCGCCACGCTCGTGAACATCTCGGACAACATCTCCATCTCCGGCATCATCCTGTGCGGCCTCATCATCTCCGGGCTCGGCGTGCTGAACGACGTCACCATCACGCAGTCCTCCGCGGTGTGGGAACTGTACGAACTCGCACCCAACACGAGTGCACGGAAGCTTTTTTCGTCGGCCATGCGGATCGGCCGCGACCACATCGCCTCCACCGTCTACACGATTGCCTTCGCCTACGCCGGCGCCGCCCTGCCCATCCTCATCATCGTGATGCTCTACAACCGTCCGCTGGGGGAGGCGCTGACCAGTGCCGAACTGTCCGAGGAGGTCATCCGGACGCTGGTCGGCTCGATCGGCCTGGTCCTGGCGATTCCGGTCACCACGCTGATCGCCGTGCTGGTAGTCAAGGCCACGGGTGTGCGGCCGGCTGCACTGCCCGGGTCGGCCGCACTGCCCGGGTCAGCTGAATTGCCACGCCCGTCAGATGCTGGTCACCGGCCGGGCGGCCATGCCGCCATAACGGCCGACGACGTCGATGACACCGGCGCGCTTGCGGCCGCGGCGGCGGTGGCTGGCCGGGAACGTGCCGAAACGGATGCGCCGCCGGCTACCCGGCGGGGACGGCGTGCCGCCCAGCGTGATTAGCGGCAGCGTGATTAGACGCATCGGGATCTAATACAGCTGGGTTAAATCGAGGGCGATGAGTTGCCGCCGTGGGCATCCTGCCCGGAATTCTGCCCGATTTGCCCGACTTTGAGACAATGGACGGGTGACTGTTGTAGCAACGCCTCCCGCCCCCCGGCTGGAACTTCCGCCGCTGAAACTCGGCCCCATCACCGTGGACACCCCGGTGGTGCTCGCGCCCATGGCCGGAATCACCAACACTGCCTTCCGCAGGCTCTGCCGTGAATACGGCGGCGGGCTGTACGTGGCGGAGATGGTCACCTCCCGTGCCCTCGTGGAGCGTACGCCGGAATCGTTGCGCATTATCTCGCATGACGACGACGAGAAAGTCCGTTCCGTCCAGCTCTACGGCGTGGACCCCGTAACAGTCGGCGCCGCGGTGCGCATGCTGGTGGAGGAGGACCGGGCGGACCACATCGACCTCAACTTCGGCTGCCCCGTGCCCAAGGTCACCCGGCGCGGCGGCGGGTCGGCCCTGCCCTGGAAGATCGACCTCTTCACCTCCATCGTCCAGACGGCCGTCCGCGAGGCGTCCAAGGGCGGGATCCCGCTGACCATCAAGATGCGCAAGGGCATCGACGATGACCACCTGACGTACCTCGACGCCGGTCGGATCGCGCGCGACTCCGGTGTTGCCGCCGTCGCCCTTCACGGCCGCACAGCGGCGCAGTTCTACTCAGGCCAGGCGGACTGGTCCGCCATCGCCCGTCTCCGCGAGGCGCTGCCGGACATCCCGGTGCTCGGCAACGGAGACATCTGGTCGGCCGAGGACGCTGTCCGCATGGTCCGCGAGACCGGCATCGACGGCGTCGTGGTGGGACGCGGCTGCCAGGGCCGGCCCTGGCTGTTCGGCGACCTGCAGGCGGCGTTCGAAGGCAGCGACAAGCGGCACCGGCCCGGACTGCGCGAGGTGGCCGAAGGCGTGTACCGGCACGCAGAGCTCATGGTGGAAACCTTTGGCAACGACGAATACAAGGCGCTGCGGGAGATCCGCAAGCACATGGCCTGGTACTTCAAGGGCTACGTGGTGGGCGGCGAACTGCGGGCCCAGTTGGCCACCGTGCCGACGCTTGAGGTGCTCCGCGAACTGCTGGCGCAGCTGGACATGGACCTGCCGTATCCCGGCATCGATTCCGAAGGGCCGCGCGGCCGCGCAGGCTCGCCCAAGAGACCGGCCCTGCCCAAGGACTGGCTGCTGAGCCGCCAGCTGAACGAGGACCAGTCGCGCGACATCGCCGCGGCGGAACTGGATGTGTCAGGTGGCTGAAATCCGGCTGGCGGACGCCCGCACCACCCCGCAGGCCCTGCCGGGCTACGAAGCCCACGATTCCGCCCGCTGGGTGGAGGAACCGCCCAAGAGCACGTACCGCTCGGACTTCGAGCGCGACCGCGCCCGCGTGCTGCACTCCTCGGCGCTGCGCCGGCTCGGTGCCAAGACACAGGTGGTGGCACCGGACACCGACGATTTTGTCCGCACCCGGCTGACGCACAGCCTCGAAGTGGCGCAGGTGGGCCGTGAACTGGGCCGCACCCTGGGCTGCGATCCCGATGTGGTGGATACCGCCTGCCTCAGCCATGACCTCGGCCACCCGCCGTTCGGGCACAACGGGGAATCGGCGCTCAACGAGATGGCCCACGCGATCGGCGGATTTGAAGGCAACGCCCAGACCCTGCGCCTGCTCACCCGGCTCGAACCGAAGGTCCTCGACCCGGAGGGCAGGCCTGCCGGACTCAACCTGACCCGGGCAAGCCTGGACGCGGCCGCGAAGTACCCGTGGTCCGCCCTGGACGCCCCGGTAATCCACGGCCAGCGCACTAGCAAGTTCGGCGCATACGAGGACGATCTGCCCATTTTCAGCTGGATCCGCGAAGGCGCCCCCGAACGGCGCTCCTGCCTCGAAGCGCAGGTCATGGACCTCGCGGACGATATCTCCTACTCGGTTCACGACGTTGAGGACGCGATCGTGGCCGGCCACTTCCAGCTGCGCTGGATGGACAACCCGGACCACCGGGCGCGCGTGGTGGGCTACGCCAGGCAGTGGTACCTGCCGCACAACGATCCTGCTGCCATCGACGCAGCGCTGGCAAGGCTGGAGGCCACCGACGTCTGGGTGCGCGAGGCGGACGGCAGCCGCAAGTCCATGGCGGCGCTGAAGGACATGACCAGCCAGCTCATCGGCCGGTTCTGCCAAAGCGCGCTGGAGACCACCCGCGCCGTCTACGGCCCTGCGAACCTGACCCGGTACAACGCCGAGCTCATGGTTCCGGAGGAGACCGTCCTGGAGATCGCGGTGATGAAGGGCCTGGCCACCACCTTCGTGATGACCACGGACCACCGGCAGCCCATCTACGAACGCCAGCGCGAGGTGCTCCACGCCCTGGTGACGGCGCTGAACGCTTCCGGGGACCGCCACCTCGAGCCCATGTTCGCGGCGGACTGGCGGGAAGCGCCCGACGACGGCGCCCGGCTCCGCGTGGTTATCGACCAGGTGGCATCGCTGACGGACGGCTCCGCGCTGGCCATGTACGAACGGCTCGTGGGCAGCCTGCCGTCCCTGTGGTGAGATTGGACGCACCAGTCCAC
Source organism: Arthrobacter sp. NPDC056493 (assembly GCF_042795115.1). Lineage (NCBI taxonomy): Bacteria > Bacillati > Actinomycetota > Actinomycetes > Micrococcales > Micrococcaceae > Arthrobacter > Arthrobacter sp. NPDC056493. The sequence continues at coordinate 96,035 of NZ_JBHTSL010000005.1, forward strand.
ATAGGGCAGGATCCGGGGATCCTGCCGCGTTGCCAAAGACTAGGATTGCTTCGTGGCTGGGCTGATTAAACGGGAAGACATCGATGAAGTCCGCCAGCGCACGGACATCAAGGAAGTCGTTGACGGCTACGTCACGCTCAAGGGCGCCGGCCTCGGCTCCTACAAGGGCCTGTGCCCGTTCCATGACGAGCGCTCGCCGTCGTTCACCGTCCGCCCGCAGGTGGGCCGCTACCACTGCTTCGGCTGCGGCGAGGACGGCGACGTCATCTCCTTCGTGCAGAAACTGGACCACACCTCCTTCCACGAGGCGGTGGAGAAGCTGGCCGCGCGGATCGGGTACGAGCTCCGCTACGAGGACGGCGGCACCGGTCCCAGCCGCGAGGAAGTCGGCAAGCGCCAGCGGCTCCTGGACGCCCATAAGATCGCCGACGAGTTCTTCCGCGCCCAGCTGCTCACGGCAGGCGCGGCCGAGGGCCGGAAGTTCCTCCAGCAGCGTGGGTTCGACCGGGCAGCAGCCGATCAATTCGGCGTCGGCTACGCACCGCAGGGCTGGGACGCGCTGCTCAAGCACCTGCGCGGCCGTGGATTCACCGATCCCGAGCTGAAGCTCACCGGGATGTTCTCCGCCGGGGGACACGGCAACCAGCAGAGGATCTACGACCGTTTCCGGGGCCGCCTGATCTGGCCCATCCGGGACATCGCCGGCGACACCATTGGCTTCGGCGCGCGCAAGCTCTACGAGGACGACCAGGGCCCCAAATACCTCAACACCCCTGAAACCACGCTCTACAAGAAATCCCAGGTGCTGTACGGGATCGACCTTGCCAAGCGGAATATCGCCAGGGACCGGCAGCTGGTGGTGGTGGAAGGCTACACGGATGTCATGGCCTGCCACCTCGCGGGCATTCCGACGGCGGTGGCCACTTGCGGTACGGCGTTCGCCGCCGACCACATCAAGATTGCCCGCCGCCTGCTGTCCGACGACGGCACCGGGGGAGAGGTCATCTTTACCTTCGACGGCGACGCAGCCGGCCAGAAGGCGGCCCTGCGGGCCTTTGAAGAGGATCAGCGCTTCGTGGCCCAGACCTACGTGGCCGTCGAACCCACCGGGGCCGACCCCTGCGACCTTCGCCAGACGCGTGGTGACGCCGCCGTCCGCGATCTGATCAGCTCGCGGAAGCCGCTGTTCGAGTTTGCCATCAAGGCCTCGCTCCGGCGCCACAACCTGGACACTGTCGAAGGCCGCGTGGCCGCCCTGCGGGAGTCCGCACCGGTCGTGGCCCAGATCCGGGACGCGGCAATCCGGCCCGGCTATGCCCGGGAACTGGCGGGATGGCTGGGAATGCCCATTGAGGACGTCAGCCGCGCTGTGGCGGCCGCCGCCAAACGCGGGGCACCGGGTACACCGGCGGCCGGGGCTCAGGCGCCCGGTGCAGCGGGTGGCGGAGCGCAAGCCGGCGGGGCGGCGCGCCGCTCCCACGGTGCCGGATACAACGGGGCCGGATCAAACGGTGCCGGATACAACGGGGCCGGATCAAACGGGGCTGGATCAAACGGTGCCGGCTACAACGCAGCCCAGGGCAGCGGCCAGAACGTGCCCGGCGTAGCGGCGCTCCCGCCGTCGGGCGTCCTGCCGTCCTTCCACCGTCCGGATCCCCGGGACCCGGTGGCATCCATGGAGCGGCAGGCCCTCGAGGTGGCGCTGCAGGAGCCGGCAATGCTGGGCGGCGAAGCCTGGGAACGGTTCGCAACCGCCCGGTTCGCTACGCCCGCCTACCAGGCCATCCACGATGCCATCCGTGCCACGGCTCCCGGCTTCTCCGGCGACGCCGTGCAATGGGTGGAAGCCCTGCGGCAGGAGGTACCCGAGCCATTGCAGCCGCTGGTTTCGGAGCTCGCGGTGGTTCCGTTGCCGGCCCATACCGCGGAAGCGGTGCAGAAGTACTGCCGGGACATCCTCGCCAGGCTGTTCGAGCTGCAGATCACCCGTGTGAAGGCGGACAAGCTGGGGCAGCTGCAGCGGCTGGATGCCGCGGCCCACCCCGAGGAGTTCCAGCAGCTGAACCGGGAGCTCATGATGCTTGAAATGGAGCGCCGCGCGCTCCGCTCCGACAACTAGAAAAACGCCGATTTCGTTTCCGGGCCGGGTGTTTGCTAGGCTAGTACCCGCTTCATTCCTCCTTAGCTCAATTGGCAGAGCATTCGACTGTTAATCGAAGGGTTGCTGGTTCAAGTCCAGCAGGAGGAGCGCACAGTCCCCGTTCCGGGTTCCGGAACGGGGACTTTTTTATACCCCGGAGGGGTATTTGCGCCCAGTGTTGGCGCCGATTTCACATTGCGGCCGAACGTTTGCTAATGTCATACCTGCTTCATTCCTCCTTAGCTCAATTGGCAGAGCATTCGACTGTTAATCGAAGGGTTGCTGGTTCAAGTCCAGCAGGAGGAGCGCACAGTCCCGCGGTTGGCCCCAGAGCCGGCCGCGGGACTTTTTTGTTTTATGTGACTCGGCGGCCGGCCAGGCGGCAACGACGGACGGGCAATGTCAGAAACGGCAGTGTCAGACGAAATCCATCTCCACCTGCAGGAAGCGCTCTGCCTCGGCTATGGCAGCCTCGAACGCCTCCCGCTCCGTGGGGGACTTCCGCGGTTCTCGGGGGTGCCACTCGTGGGGAGAGGAGTGCACTCGCGTGAAGCCGCCGTCGGGCGGTGCATAGAAGATGCCGAACCGCTGGACGGGCCATTCGGGGGAGGTCTCGGGGGCCACCAGCAGGGCGGCCTTGAAAGCCGGGTTGAACCACTGGGCTATGGGCCGGCGCCGGTCCTCGGTGAAAAGTCCTGCCGCATAGAGCGCTGCCGACTGCGCACTGGTCTGTGTACACAGCCGGTCCCACCACAACGGCAGAATGCCGGAGTCGCACCGCTGCCACGTGGCCGGGAGTGGGGGATGATCCTGCCAGTGGGGCACGTAACAACTTTATCGCTCAGGTACCCAGGCGAACAGATGGCCCGGCGTCGATCGCCCCGGCCAGGAGGCACCGCGTGGCTCCGGGGAAGCGGCGGGTCAGGGTCTGTTCCACGGCCCGGGATTGACGCGGTACAGGAGCGCAGAACCGACGACGGCGCCCAGCAGGATGCCCAGCGCTGCGTTGCCCATCATCCTGCCGGCGAAGAAGCCCGCCACGGCGCCGAGGATGGCGCCGAGGAACAGTCCTCGGCCGTTGCGGTGGGGTTTGCGGGTCATGGTGCCAGCCTACCCGCCGTGGCCGCAGCGCCCGTGGCTGGATGCGCCTCCCTGCTGGCCCGGCCTAAGAATTCCGCCGGCAACCCGGCGGAAACTCGGCGGGTGGAAGGACTCAGTGGATGGAAGGCACAGTCCGGGGCCGGACCACGAGCCACAGGGCGGCCGCTGCGAGGAAGATGCAGCAGGCCTGGACGGCGCCCATGGGAGTGGCGGAGTGTCCTCCCAGCCAGCCCACGACGGGGGAGATGATGCCCGCCATCAGGAAGGTGGACGCGCCGAGCAGGGACGCAGCCGTGCCGGCCTGGGCCCCGTGGCTGGCCAGCGCCAGGACCTGCACGCAAGGGAACGTGAAACCGGTGCCCAGGATGTAGAACCACAGCGGAACCATGACCCCCCAGAGCCCGAACCCCAGCTGGTCGAACACGACGATCAGCACGGCCATCAGGAACATCCAGGCGGTGGAGCATGCAAGGATCCACTGCGGCGGGACCCGCCTGATCAGCCGGGAACTGGTCTGGACCCCCGCAACGATGCCCAGCGAGTTAATACCGAAGAGCAGGCCGTACTGCTGCGGTGAAAACCCGAAGACGTCCTGGAACAGGAACGGGGACGCCGACAGGTACGTGAACAGGCCGCCGAAGTTCATTCCGCCCAGCATCAGCAGTCCCACGAAGATCCGGTCGGAGAAGAGCACGCCGTACCGCTGCCGGGCCGTCAGGCCGGACTGGCCCCGTTTCTCCCGTGGCAGCGTCTCCCGGACCAGCACGATCGCGGCGACAATGACCGCGGTGCCGTAGCAGGCCAGGAACACGAAGATGCCCGGCCACGGCATGACAAGGAGAAGCTGGGACCCGATGACGGGCGCCAGGATGGGCGCGAGCCCGTTGACCAATGCCATCCGGGAGAACATCCGGACCATGGCATAGCCGCTGAACAGGTCGCGGACCATGGCCATCGCCACCACGCCGCCGCCGGCTGCGCCGATGCCCATCAGGACCCGGAACACGCCGAGTGTGGCGATGTCGGTGGAAAGCGCCGCGCCGAGCGAAGCGGCGATGTGCAGGGCGGTCGCCAGGATCAGCGGGAGCCGGCGCCCGAACTTGTCGCTGAAGGGCCCCACCACCAACTGCCCCAGGGCAAAGCCCACGGTGGTGCCGGTCAGGGTCAGCTGGACGGCGGCCTCCGAGACGTTGAGGCTCGCCTCCAGGGCAGGGAACGCGGGGAGGTAGAGGTCCACCGTGAACGGCCCGAGGGCGGTCAGGGCGCCGAGTAGAAGGATGTAGAGGAATTTCTGCCGGCGGCTGAGCGCATCGCCCGGGTTGGTGGTGGTCACAGAGAACCATCCTAGGGCTGACAGATCAGACTTTTACAGCGTTGGAGGGCTCGCCGGGGCTATTTCCAGAAGTTCCGGCAGACCCTGAATGATAGTTTTGTCAGCGGGGGCGCGCGGATGCACCGGAAACCCCCTCGGCAGCGAAGAAAAATCGACGACGGAACCAGTTAGGCGGAACCTATGAGCGGGCGTCACAGCGGGCGGACCAACCAAGGACTGCGTATCACTGCGCTTCCAAAAACCCTGAAACTCGTGTTCAAGCTTGTGCCCCGCCAACTCAACGATGAGATCGCGCTGGCCAAGATTGAGGCAAAGCGCAAAGGCAAGCAGCTTGGTGTCGCCGGTGCCTTCTTCGGGGTGGCCGCCGTTTTCCTTGCCCTGCTCATCACCGGTATGGTCGTCGCCGCCATCATGGGGCTGGCCACCATCATGCCCGCGTGGCTGGCAGCTCTGCTGGTCAGCGCGGTCTTCCTGCTCATTGCGCTCATTGGCGGGCTCATCGGCCTCCGGAAGTTCAAGCAGGCCATGCCGCTGATTCCGGAAGACACCGTCCGCGGCCTCAAGCACGACCTGGGCATCGCCAAGGAGGGCTCGGACTTCGACGCCGCCGTGCTTGATCCCAACTCGCCCCAGGCGAAGGCCGCCGCGGAAGCAAAGGCCGCGGAGAAGGCCAAGGAGAAGGCGGACAGGGAAGCGAAGAAGGCTGCCGAGGCAGTGGACGTTCCCGTGGCCACCGAGCCCGAACTCCGCCGCCGCCTGAAGCAGCGCCGCGAACACCTGACCGGTGTGCGCGATGAGCTTGGCGAGGAACTGGACGTCAAGACCCAGGCCCAGGCCCTGCTCGGCATCGCCAGGCACCGCGCCGCGGAAGGCAACGAGAAGTTCCAGGAAGCCCGCGAACGTGCGGCCGAACACTTTGCCGCCCTGTCGGCGTCGGCCCGTTCCGGTGCGCCGGAAGGCTCCCTGCCCGGACAGCTCGAGGCGCGGTGGAAGCCGCTCCTTGCCCTCGCCGCTTCCACCGCCGTCCTGCTCACCCTGCTGCGGAAACTCTTCAAGAGCTGAGCCTTGCCCTGAACGAAGACTGTAAGAGGCCGCCGGCCGCGGAGAGGGAGGCCTGATGAGATTCATCGGCGCTGGTTCCCGTCCCGGGCAGCCGCATGTCGATCGCGATCTGGTCTACACCGTCCCCAACCTCCTCACGGTACTGCGCTTCATGGGCGTGCCGATCTTCATCTGGCTCGTGTTGGCCCAGAAGGAATATGGATTGGCCGTGCTGGTACTGGCCATCATGGGCAGCACTGACTGGGTGGACGGTTACGTTGCCCGGCGCTTCAACCAGACCTCCAAACTGGGACGCGTTCTGGACCCCATCGCGGACCGGCTGGCCATGATTGCTGTAGCGGTCACCCTGGTGATCGCCGGCGTCGTTCAATGGTGGTACCTGGCAGCGCTGGTGGTTCCCGACGCCGTCCTGCTGGGCATGTCGCTGTTCTACTTCCGTGGCCACCCTGACCTTCCCGTCAGCCTCGTGGGCAAGGCCCGCACCGGCCTGCTCCTGCTCGGAACTCCGCTCCTGGTGCTGTCCAAGCTGCCCGTTCCGTTCGCCGGAGCATGGTTTGTCGCCGCCTGGGTGGTTCTGGGGCTGGGGCTCGTCGGCCACTGGATTGCTGCCTACAACTATTTCTGGGCGATCCAACGCAAGGGAAAAATGTTGGCGGCCGACGACGGCGGGAACGGCTGATGGTCTGGGTTGCGGTTTTGCTCGCGGTCATGGGCGCCTTTTGCCTCGCCTTTGGTGCCCAGCGCCAGGGCAGTGCGGTCAAGGCGGATACCGGCGGCCTGGCGCTGAGCTCCAACGGATTCCTCCGCCTGTTGCGGAACCCCAGGTGGGTCTTCGGCCTCCTCCTGCTGTGCCTGGGGATGGCGATGAACGCCGTGGCGCTGGTCACAGCACCGCTGACGGTGGTTCAGCCGATCGGCGCAATTGCCCTGGTGATCACCACCGTGGTCAACACCAAAGACCAGGGCCTGAGCATTAACCGCGCCACCGTGGTGGCAATCACCGCGTGCGTGACGGGATCGGCACTGTTCGTCCTGCTGGCCGTCAATGTCACGCAGGAAAGCCACCACGTCACGCCTGAGGATGAACTCACGATTGTGCTGCTGCTTTCCCTGGCGGTGGGCATCTTCGGCAGCCTCGCCGCCATGTTCAAGCACCGCATGAGCGCGTTCATTTACATCCTGGGTGCCGGCATCCTGTTTGGTTTCGTGGCCGTCCTGACGCGGATCATCGGCAAACACCTGCTGGACCCGAACGGCCTGTTCCTGCTGAACGTGCCGTGGTATTCGGTGGTGGCCATCGCCGCGGCCGGGGGACTGGGTTCCTGGTTCGTTCAAAGCGCATACTCCACCGGTCCGCCGGATCTGGTGATCGCCGGCCTCACCGTGGTCGATCCCATTGTGGGCATCGCGATCGGCATCACGATCCTTGGCGAGCTGCGCCCCGATGTCCACGCCGTTCAGGCGATTGCCATGGGTACGGCGGCAACCCTTGCTATCGTGGGGGTAATCGCCCTTTCAAGACACCATCCCGAGGTCACCAAACGGAAGAAGGACGTTCGGAAGGCCACGGGCAGGGCGTCCCACTAGCCGGTTTTACTGCGGACCAGGCAAGAATGTGCCGGCGCATCACGTGCCGGCGCCGGCCGGTGTGGTCAGCCGCAGCCGACCACCATGACCACCAGGAGCTTTCTACGTGACCATGCCCGACGCCCAGCGTCCCCTGACCATCCTCATCGCGGCGGACACGTACCCGCCCCACGTTAACGGAGCCGCCCAGTTCGGCTACCGGCTGGCCAAGGGCATGACGGCACGGGGACACAACGTCCACGTGCTGGCCTGCCGGCAGGACAAGGGCAAGAGCTTTACGGAGTTCCGCGACGAAGCCACCGTCCACCGTCTCCGCTCGCACAGCGTTTTCACGCACGAGTACTTCCGGATCTGTCTCCCGTGGGAGATCAAGAAGGAAATCAGCCTGCTGTTCGACAAGGTCCAGCCGGACGTGGTGCACATCCAGAGCCACTACATGATCGGCGAGCACGTCCTGTATGAGGCCGTGAAGCGCGGCGTCCGCATCGTTGCCACCAACCACTTCATGCCGGAGAACCTCAACCCGTTCCTGCCGTTCCCGCAGTGGTTCAAGGACATCATCGGAAAGATCTCCTGGAAGGACATGGGGAAGGTCATGGGCCAGGCGCACGTCGTCACCACGCCCACGCCGCTGGCCGCCAAGGCCATGCACCAGCATGCCTTCCTGCGCAAGGTGCTCCCGCTGTCCAACGGCATCGACTCGGCAGCATACGAGCCCAAGCCCGACGAGGTCATTGAGCCGCACGAACACCCGACCGTGCTGTTCGCGGGCCGCCTGGCTGAGGAGAAGCACGTCGACGTGCTGATAAAAGCCGTGGCTGCCACCCCTGCCGACCTGAATGTCCATCTTGAAATCGTAGGCGGCGGTGAGGTGCGCCCGGCACTCGAGGCCCTCGTGGAACGGCTCGGACTGCAGAACCGGGTGAAGTTCCTGGGCCTGGCCAGCGACGACGAACTCCGTGAGGCCTACATCCGGGCCGACCTGTTCTGCATGCCCGGGACCGCGGAACTGCAGTCACTGGTCACGCTGGAGGCCATGTCCGCGTCGACGCCCGTGCTGCTTGCGGACGCCATGGCCCTCCCGCACCTGGTGCGCGACGGCGAAAACGGCTACCTGTTCACGCCGAACGACCATGCCGACCTGGCCGGGAAAATGACCCGGATTTTCCGCCTGCCGGCCGAGGAACGGAAAGCCATGGGCAACGCCAGCCGGTGCATGGTGGAACCGCACAGCATCCAGGGGACCCTGCAGACGTTCGAGGACCTGTACTACGGGGCGAACTACGAGGACAAGGTCGTCTAACGTCAGGATCAGCTGGCTTCAAGGTCAGCTGGTGTCACGATTGCCGGGCGTCAGGGCTGACTGATGTGGTCTGAAGCCCCCCGCCGGTTTGCTAGAGTAAATCTGCCCCGCCGACGACGGGCCCCGCACGGGCCGGCGCTGGCCGGGCGTACGGCGCCCCCGCCGAGGGGGGCCGGTGCACGGGGCTATAGCTCAGCTGGTTAGAGCGCGGGACTCATAATCCTAAGGTCCTCGGTTCAAGTCCGAGTAGCCCTACCGTCAGGGCCCTGATCCGCGTCACCGCGGGTCAGGGCCCTTCCTTTGCGGGCTGTTTTCTTTCTGCCTTTCTTCTAGAGCCACGGGTCCTCTTCCTGCCTGGCCGGTGCGGGCATAGTGTTCGGCCATGACGATCGACGTCTCCTCCGCCGGCGCGCTGGCGGAGGTCATCCCCGCCCTTCTCGTTTTCCTGGCGCTCGAGGACCGGTTGTCGCCATCCAACATCCCGCGGCGGAAATGGCGGCGGAGACTGACGCGTTGGCGGGAAGCTGCCGTGCTTGCCAACCTCCTTGCACTCGCCGCCTGCCTGGCGATTGTTGTGACCAGGGTAGAGAACGCCCTGCTGAGCTGGTTCATCGTCGCCAGTGTCGCCTACCTCGTGGGGGTGCTCGCCCTGCTGTTCGCAGGCATGTTCCGGCAGGAGGAAGGGCGGGTGGCCAGGGAGGAGGACTGATGGCCACTGCTTTCCTTTCTCCGTTCAGTTGGGATATGTTACTGACCAGTAACATACTTCCGGTGGCGGGTTCCCTGGCCGCAGCCGCCGGTCTCTGCGAAGGAGCGCCATGTCCGCCGCTGCACCTGACATCAACAGCCTGCCCTACGCCGACGGCGACTTCTTCGCCTTCGAGCAGCTGCTCAGTTCCAAGGAGCAGGACAGGCTGGCCGAGGTCCGCTCCTTCCTGGCCCGGGAAGTCAGGCCGATTGCGGTGGACTGCTGGAACCGCGGCGAATTTCCCCTCGACCTGATTCCGAAGCTGGCAGAGCTCGACCTCGTCAGCCCGGTGCGGCGCCAGGGCTATTCCAATCTCTTCGCCGGCATTGTGCACGCCGAGGTCACCCGCGCCGACGCGTCCATCGCCACCTTCATGGGCGTGCACGATGGCCTCTTCACCGGTTCCATCGAGGCCCTGGCATCCCGGGAGCAGCAGGATGCCTGGCTGCCGGACGTCTACTCGCTGCGCAAGATCGGGGCCTTCGGCCTGACAGAACCCCTGGGCGGATCCGACGTCGCCGGCGGCACGCGCACCACTGCCAGGCGGGACGGCGACCGCTGGATCCTCAACGGCGCCAAGCGCTGGATCGGCAACGCAACATTCTCCGACTGGGTGATGGTCTACGCCCGCGATGTGGCCGACAACCAGGTCAAGGCATTTCTCGTGGACACGGCACTGCCAGGCTTCGGTGCGGCGAAGATCGAGAACAAGATTTCGCTGCGGACGGTGCAGAACGCCGACATCACCCTCGATAACGTGGCGGTGCCGGACTTCTTCAAGCTGGCGCACGCCAACAGCTTTCGCGATACCAACAAGGTCCTGAAGGTCACGCGCCTCGCCGTTGCGTGGCAGGCTGTGGGCCAGCAGCTCGCTGCCTTCGACGTGGCACGGCGCTACGCCGTGGAGCGGCACCAGTTCGGGCGCCCGCTGGCCTCGTTCCAGCTGGTGCAGAGCCAGCTGGTCCAGATCCTGGGGAACGCGGTCAGTTCCATGGGCATGATGGTGCGGCTCTCCCAGCTCGAGGACGCAGGCCTGGCCAGGGACGAACAGTCGGCCCTGGCTAAGGCGTTCACCACCGCGCGGATGCGGGAGAGTGTTGCCATCGGCCGCAGCCTCCTCGGCGGAAACGGCATTGTGACGGACTTTGAGATGGCAAAGATCTTCGCCGACGCCGAGGCGATCTACTCCTACGAGGGCACCCACGAAGTGAACACTCTCGTGGCGGGCCGGGCCATCACCGGCATCTCCGCGATCGTCTAAGCAGGCGTCTTTACGCAGCCGTCCCGGCAGTTCAGTTCAGGGGCAGCAGCACCGAGGGCCGCAGATCCAGGATGAAGGACAGCGGATTGAGGTACTCCTCTCCGCGGCGGACGCCCCAGTGCACGCACGGGGACGGGCCACAGTGGCCGGCCAGCAGGGTGCCCACCACGGCACCCTTGGCCACTGAAGCGCCCTTCTTGAGCGTGCTCCGCACCGGTTCGAAGCTGCTGCGGAGGCCATTGCCGTGATCAATAGTGATGACCGGCCGGTCCACGACGACGCCGACAAAGCTAACGGTTCCGGATGCGGGGGCGATGACCGGGCCGGCGTCGGACGCTGAGCCAAGGTCCACGCCCCGGTGCCCGCTCAGCCACGGTTTGCCCGGGGGATCGAACGGGCGCAGGACCGCCGGCCGCGGCGCAAGCGGCCAGCTCCATCCGGCTGGGGCGGGCGAACTGGCCCGAAGTTGGGAAGCTGCCGGAACGGCGGGCGGTGCCGGAGCGGCGGAAGGTGCGGCGGCCGCCGTCGTGAGCAGGAGCAGCGCCGCCATCGCGTAAGCTTTCATGCCCCCAGCATGGGCGCCCGATCCGCCTGCCGGAACGGGGCCTTCGCCCTATGTGGAAAACGCCGCCCGGCGCGGCAGAACCGGTGCATTTGCCGCGGGCCGCTGTAGTACACTTGGTGGAGCAGTTTGCTGTGCCCTCAACGCATTCCATCTTAGTGGGTCGCGTCAGCACGCCCCATTCAGGAGTGCGGGGGAGCAGCATCTGACTACGCGTATCCAGCCCTCCACAACCGGTAAGCAATTGCTTCCTGCTGCGGAGGATTGTGCCTCTTGCGGTCAGGCCCGGCAACGGTCCTGATGAGATGTGCAATGGATGCCAGGAGTCTGTGCCCGCCCGGGCAAGGCTAAATAACCGTCAACTATTGGCAGGGTAAGAGCGGCCGCGGCCGCTCTCATGAATGACCTGCCGGAAGGAGCGTCGGCATGCCCGTCGTAACCATGCGCCAGCTGCTTGACAGCGGCGTCCACTTTGGACACCAGACCCGCCGTTGGAACCCGAAGATGAAGCGCTTCATCTTCACCGAGCGCAACGGCATCTACATCATTGACCTCCAGCAGTCGCTGTCCTACATCGACCGCGCCTACGAGTTCGTCAAGGCCACTGTTGCCCACGGCGGCACCGTGCTGTTCGTCGGCACCAAGAAGCAGGCTCAGGAAGCCATCGCCGAGCAGGCCACCCGCGTTGGCCAGCCGTACGTCAACCAGCGTTGGCTCGGCGGTATGCTCACCAACTTCCAGACCGTTGCCAAGCGTATCCAGCGCATGAAGGAACTCGAAGAGATCGACTTCGACGACGTCGCCGGTTCCGCTTACACCAAGAAGGAACTGCTGCTCCTGCGCCGCGAGCTGACGAAGCTCGAGTCCAACCTCGGCGGTATCCGCAACCTGACCAAGGCACCGTCCGTGCTGTGGGTTGTTGACACCAAGAAGGAGCACCTGGCTGTAGACGAGGCCAAGAAGCTCAACATCCCGGTTGTGGCCATCCTGGACACCAACTGCGATCCGGACGAGGTCGACTTCCCGATCCCGGGCAACGACGACGCCATCCGCTCCGTGAACCTCCTGACCCGCGTTGTTGCTGACGCCGTTGCCGAGGGTTTGATCGCCCGCAACCAGCGCGCAACCGGCACCACCGAGACTCCGGAAGAGCCGCTGGCTGAATGGGAGCGCGAGCTCCTCGAAGGCAGCAAGGCCGAGGAAGCTCCGGCTGCCGAGGCTGCTCCCGCCGCTGAGGCTGCTCCGGCTGCCGAAGCTGCTCCCGCTGAGGAAGCCCCGGCTGACGCCGAGGGCACCGACTCCGCGAAGTAACAACTTCATCGGGATTTCCGGTCGCTGTCCGCAGCGCCCGGGCAACTGACAGGATGGCCGCTCACCCAGTGAGCTGCCGTCCTGTCGGTCCGTACACACAAAAATTTTCTAGACAGAGGGGTTCACATGGCGAACTACACTGCCGCTGATATCAAGGCTCTGCGCGAGCGCACCGGCGCCGGCATGATGGATGTCAAGAAGGCTCTCGACGAAGCCAACGGCGACGCCGAGAAGGCGATCGAGATCATCCGCATCAAGGGCCTGAAGGGCGCCACCAAGCGCGAAGGCCGCTCCACCGCTGAAGGCCTGGTTGCTGCCAAGGTCGACGGCGGCGTCGGCGTAATGATCGAGGTCAACTGCGAGACCGACTTCGTCGCCAAGGCTGACAAGTTCATCCAGCTGGCTGACAAGGTCCTGGCCATCGCCGTCGAGTCCGGCGCTGCCGATCTCGAGACCCTGCTCGCCACCGACGTTGACGGCAAGCCGCTGTCCGAGGTTGTCGTCGAAGAAGGCGCTATCCTCGGCGAGAAGGTCGTTGTCCGCCGCATCTCCCGCATCGAGGGCGCCACGGTCGACGCTTACCTGCACAAGACCTCCAAGGACCTCCCGGCCCAGGTCGGCGTCCTGTTCGCTGTTGACGGCGAAGGCGAAGCAGCTGCCACCGCCGCGCACGACGTTGCTGTTCACGTCGCCGCTATGGCCCCGAACTACCTCTCCCGCGAGGACGTTCCGGCCGAGCTCGTCGAGTCCGAGCGCCGCATCGCCGAGGAAACCGCAAAGGCCGAGGGCAAGCCCGAAGCTGCGATGACCAAGATCGTCGAAGGCCGCGTTACCGGCTTCTACAAGGGTGAGGTCCTGGTTGACCAGGCTTTCGCCAAGGACGCCAAGAAGTCTGTGGCGCAGGTCCTCGAAGAGGCCGGCGTCAAGGGAACCGCGTTCACGCGTTTCCGCGTCGGCTCCTAGTCTGACACGCAAGGGGGTGGCCACTTCGGTGGCCGCCCCTTTTGCATGCACCGGCCACATAAGAATGTGAGCGCTGGCCGGATGCGCGATAACCTAGCTCAGAGTTCACCAACCGGAAGGCACCATGGAAGCCGTCAACACTCCCGTCCAGTCAGAGAAGAGCAGGCGCCGGGTCCTCCTGAAGCTGTCCGGTGAAGTCTTCGGCGGCGGCAAACTGGGCGTCGACCCGGACACCGTCCGCGCAGTAGCCAAGCAGATCGCCGCAGCCGTTCCCGACGTCGAGGTGGCCATCGTGGTGGGCGGCGGCAACTTCTTCCGCGGCGCCGAACTGTCCCAGAGCGGCATGGACCGCTCCCGTGCCGACTACATGGGCATGCTCGGAACCGTCATGAACTGCCTCGCGCTGCAGGACTTCCTGGAGCAGGCCGGCGTCGAGACCCGGGTCCAGAGCGCCATCACCATGGGCCAGGTGGCCGAGGCCTACATTCCGCGCCGCGCCATCCGCCACATGGAAAAGAACCGCGTGGTCATCTTCGGTGCGGGCGCAGGCCTGCCGTACTTCTCCACGGACACCGTGGCTGCCCAGCGTGCCCTCGAGGTGCACGCCGACGTGGTGCTGATGGCCAAGAGCGGCGTGGACGGTGTGTACACCGCCGACCCGAAGAAGGACCCGACGGCGGAGAAGCTGGAGAACCTCAGCTACGACGACGCCCTCCGCCGCGACATCCGCGTGATGGACCAGACCGCAATGACCATGTGCAAGGACAACAAGCTCTCCATGGTGGTGTTCGGCATGGAAGGCGAAGGCAACGTCACGCGCGCCATCCGCGGCGAAAAGCTGGGAACGCTGGTCACGCCCTAGTTACAGCTAGGATATTTCTAGGACGGTTCCGCCCATTGGGCGGGACCAGGATTGTGAAATGCCCGGGTGGCCGGGAACCAATTTCTGAGGAGAGATCGTGATCGAAGAAACCTTGCTCGAAGCCGGGGACAAGATGGACAAGGCTGTTGAGGTAGCCAAGGAAGACTTCGCCTCGATCCGCACCGGGCGGGCAAACCCGGGCCTCTACAACAAGGTGCTGGTGGACTACTACGGCTCACCCACCCCGCTGCAGCAGCTGGCTTCCTTCGCTATCCCGGACGCCCGCACCATCCTGATCACACCGTTCGACAAGACGGCCCTGCGGGACATCGAGCGGGCCCTCAGCGACTCCGAGGTCGGCGCCAACCCGTCCAACGACGGCAACGTCATCCGCATCACCATTCCGGAGCTGACGAAGGAACGCCGCAAGGAATACGTCAAGATCGTCAAGTCCAAGGGCGAGGACGCCAAGGTGTCCATCCGCAACATCCGCCGCAAGGCCAAGGAAACCCTGGACCGTCTCGTCAAGGACGGCGAAGCCGGCGAGGATGAGGGTACCCGCGGCGAAAAGGAACTCGACGCGATCACCAAGCAGCACGTCGAGGGAATCGACGAGCTCCTCAAGCGCAAGGAAGCTGAGCTGCTCGAGGTCTGATGGGCCAGGCACAGCAGGCCCCCGGTGCGCGGGCCCGAACCCGGACCCGCCAGCCAAGGCCCAACCCCACCCCCGGGGCGGGGCGCAACCTGCCGGCTGCAATCGCCGTGGGCCTGGCCATGCTCCTCGCGGTGCTCGGCGGGCTGCTCTTCCTGCCGCTCGGCTTTGTCGCCGTCGTCACCACGTTCGCCGTCTTCGGCGTGTGGGAGGTCTTCCGCGCACTCGAAGCGAACGGCACACGCCTGCCCATCGTCCCGGTCATGGTGGGCACCGTGGCGATGCCGTTCTCGGCCTACTTCGGCGGGCTGGAAAGCCTGCTGTTCGCGATGCTCGCCAGCAGCGTGGCGGTGCTGCTCTGGCGCTCCGTGGAAAGCGCAACCGGATCGGCCCGCAGCATCTTCGCCGGGGTGTTCACCCTCGCCTGGGTGCCTTTCCTGATCAGCTTCGCGGCACTGCCGCTGCACGTCGAAGGCGGTGCTTCCCCGGTGGGCCCGTGGCCCGGCGGAACAGTGCCGGAGGGCGCCTGGCAGATTGTCATCCTGCTGCTCCTGGTGGTTTCCAACGACACGTTTGGTTACCTCGTGGGCGCCCGTTTGGGCAAGCATCCCATGGCGCCAAAGATCAGCCCGAAAAAGTCCTGGGAGGGTTTTGCCGGGTCCATCGCGGGCGCCATGCTTGTCGGTGTCCTGGCCAGCATCTTCCTGTTGGGCAAACCCTGGTGGGTGGGCGTTGTGCTGGCGATTGGCATGGTCGCGGCCGCCACCGCCGGCGACCTCGCTGAATCGATGGTCAAACGCGAACTCGGCGTCAAGGACATGAGCAGCATCCTGCCGGGACACGGCGGGGTGATGGACCGGCTGGACTCGATCGTGTTCGCCTCGCCGGTGGCCTTCATGCTGTTCGTTCTGTTCTCCGGAGCCTGAGGTTTCCGAACAACGCCCTAGAATAATGCGGTTACGACCCGCCGAAGAAGTATCGAAGGAAACATGGTGAGAGTGGACAGCAAGCGTCAGATTCCCGCGTCGTTCGAACGCGTGGCGCGGACCGACTACGGCTACAACGCCAAGCAGGTGGACCAGTTCCTCCAGCAGGCCCGCGTATCACTCGAAACGCCCGAGGCTGCCGCCCACCCCATAAAAAGCGCTGATGTCCGGTCCGTGTCCTTCGACCCCGTCAAAGGCGGATACTCGGCCACCGCCGTGGACGCCGCCCTCGACCGGCTGGAAGACGCCTTCGCCCGCCGGGAGCGGGACGACCTCATCGCCGAACGGGGCGAGGACGCCTGGCTGCGGCAGATCGGGCAGCTGTCCGGAACACTCCGCGGCCGCCTTCACCGGCCCGACGGCGAGAGGTTCCGCCGCCCGGTCAAGAAAAGGGCGCGCAGCTACAACACCAGGGACGTGGACACCCTGTGCCGGGACCTGATCGGTTACCTGGAGCACGACAAGCCACTCAGCGTTGACAACGTCCGCCGGGCCGTCTTCCGGCCCGCCGTCGGCAAGGACGGATACGAGGAGACCCAGGTGGATGCCTTCCTCGACCGGGTGGTCGAGCTGATGGCCGCCATCGACTGACGGCCCGGCCGGGCGCCGGCCCGACAGCTCAGCGTTCCGTGGCCAGCGGCCGCTCCGGCGTGTGCAGGCGGGTCATCACCCTGGTGATGGTCCGCGGCACCCGGGAACTGGTGGCACGCGATGTCAGGACCATCACGGTGAAGGCCGCCGGCATTGTCCAGGCCGCGGGCTGCGCCAGCCACGGCGGCGTCCCCGTGACGCCGAGCACCGTCCCCGCCACCATGGCGCCGCCGCACAGCAGGCCACCGGTCACCATGCCGGCAATGGCACCGGCATCGGTCAGGCCCCGCCACCAGATGCCAAGCAGCAGGACCGGGCAGATCGTGGACGCCGTGAAGGCGAACACCAGGCCCACGCTGCCGGCCAGTGCCAGCGAGTCCGTCATGAGCGCCAGGCCCAGCGGAACGGTGATCGAGATCAGTGCCGCCACCCTGAAGCCGCGCACGCTCCCGCCGAGGACGTCCTGGCTGATCACGCCGGCCAGCGAGACGACGAGCCCCGACGTCGTGGACAGGAATGCGGCAAAGGCCCCCGCCACGACGAGGGCGGACAGCAGCTCGCCGGCCGGGCCTCCAACGAGGCGGCCCGGGAGCAGCAGTACCAGGGCATCCGCCTGCCCTGCCCGCGCCAGGTCCGGGGCGAACAGCCTGCCGGCCAGGCCGAACGCCGTCGGAAAGAGATAGAACACGGACAACAGGCCCAGCACGATCAGCGTGGTCCGCCGGGCCGTGTGTCCGTCCGGGTTGGTGTAGAAGCGGACCAGGACGTGCGGCAGCCCCAAGGTTCCGAACAGCAGGGCAACGAGGAGCGAGATGCTCTGGTAGGGGCTGGCCGGATCCGCTCCGCCCGGGTTTGTGGCTGCTTCCGCCAGCGAGGGCGAACCGTTGCCTGACAGCACCAGCAGGATGAAGATTAGTGGCACGGCCAGGGCCGTCAGCTTCAGCCAGTACTGGAAGGCCTGGACGAAGGTGATCGAACGCATGCCCCCGGCCACCACGGTGAGGCACACCACCACCACGACGGCGGTTGAGCCGGCCCAGGCCGGCAGCCCGGTGGTGGTCCGGATCGTCAGGGCAGCGCCGTGCAGCTGCGGGACGATGTAGAGCCAGCCCACGATGACCACAGCCACGCTGGTTACGCGGCGCACCGCCCGCGAATCGAGCCGGGCTTCGGTGAAATCCGGGATGGTGTAGGCCCCGGAGCGCCGCAGCGGCGCCGCCACGAACAGCAGTAGCATCAGGTACCCGGCGGTGTAGCCCACCGGATACCACAGGGCATCCGTGCCGGACAGCAGGATCAGGCCGGCCACGCCCAGGAAACTGGCCGCCGACAGATACTCGCCGCCAATGGCTGACGCGTTCCACCACGGCGGCACCGTTCGGGAGGCGACATAGAAGTCGCCGGTGGTGCGGGAGATCCGCAGACCGTAGAAGCCGATCACCGCTGTCGCCACAGAAACGGCGGCTACCGCCGCGATGCCCACCGCCGGGTTCACCGGAACATCACTTGCCGCTGCATCACTTTTCCCCGGCGAGGTCGCGGTACCGTGCCTCGTTGCGGGCCGCGCTGCGGATGTACAGCCAGGCGCTGATTCCGGTCACGGGGTAGATCCCGGCGCCCAGCAGAAGCCAATCGAACGGGATTCCGGCAATCCGGACCTCCGCCAGGCCCGGTATGGCGGCAAGCAGCAGCGGAAACGCGCCGAGGATCAGCAGGAAGCCGCCGGCCACCACCAGGGCAAGCCGGAGCTGGGACCGGATCAGCGAGCGGACGAAGACCTGGCCGACGGCGGACTCCTCGGCAGACTCCCGCGGTTCGGCCGGGGAGTCCGCCGAACCGCGGTATGCCGAACGGGGCGCCGTGACCCTGACGCGCGTCATGCCTGCGGCCGGATCCTGGTTGCCTCAAGCTTCTCGCGGACGGCCGGCAGGTGGCGGCGGCTGATCGGCAGTTCTGCGTCCCCCACGGACACGCCGGGGCGGCCGGCGGCGAGCTTGAGGTGGGAGACGTGGGCGAGGGCCACCAGGTAGGACCGGTGCGTGCGGATGAAACCGGCGTCGGCCCACTGCTGTTCCAGGTCGGCAAGCGGCACGCGGATCAGGTAGCTGGCATCGGCGGTGTGGAGCCGGGCATAGTCACCCTGCGCCTGGACGTACGTGACGTCGTCGCGCCGGATCATTCTGGTGGTGCCGCCCTGGTCCACGGTGATCATCTCCGGCGCGGCACCGCCGTCGCGGATCAGTTCACTGATCCGGCCCACGGAGCGGGCCAGCCGCTCGGCCCGAACAGGCTTCAGCAGGTAGTCCACGGCCGCAAGCTCGAACGCCTCCAGGGCGCAGTCCTCGTCCGCGGTGACGAAGACGACGGCGGGAGGCCGGCTGCTGCGGGATATGGCGCGTGCGATGTCCAGGCCGGACACCGCCGGCATGTGGATGTCGAGGAAGACGGCGTCCACCGCCTCTGCTTCGAGCGCCCGCAGCGCCTCGGCGCCGGACGAGGCACGGAGGATGGTGCCGATCCGCTCATCCCGGCCCAGGAGGAAGGCGAGCTCCTCGACCGCGGGCAGCTCGTCGTCGGCGACGAGAACGTTAATCATGGTCCTAGGTTATCTTCAGGCATCGTGGTCCGGCTGGGACTTGGGCACCCGCATCGTGATGAGCGTGCCCTCGCCGGGAGCCGTCTCGATCACCAGGCCGTGCTCGTCGCCGTACACCTGCCGGAGCCGGGCGTCGACGTTCCGCAGGCCCACGTGCTCACCGTCCGTGTGGCCGGCCAACATGGACTGCAGCTGCACCGGGTCCATCCCCACGCCGTCGTCCTCGATGGTGACCTCCGCGAACGCGCCCGAATCGTTGGCACAGATGGTGATGTGGCCCGGCCCCTCTTTTGCCTCGAGGCCGTGCCGGACCGCGTTCTCCACGAGCGGCTGCAGGCTCAGGAACGGAATCACGGTGCCCAGCACCTCCGGCGCGATCCGCAGGCTCACCTGCACCCGCTCGCCGAACCGGGCCCGCTCCAGCAGCAGGTACCTGTCGATGCACCGCAGCTCCTCGGCGAGCGTGGTGAAATCCCCGTGCCGCCGGAACGAGTACCGGGTGAAGTCCGCGAACTCCACCACCAGTTCCCGCGCCCGGGCCGGATCGGTGTTGATGAAGGAAGCTATGGCGTTCAGCGAGTTGTAGATGAAGTGCGGGCTGATCTGGGCGCGGAGGGCCCGCACCTCCGCCTCCATGAGCAGGGTCCGGGAGGCGTCCAGCTCGGCCAGCTCAACCTGTGCGGCCACCCAGTCGGCCACTTCGGTGGTGGCGCGTACCAGCCCTGCCCCCGTTTGAGGGGCGAAGGCTGCCACCGCTCCCACCACGCGCGAGCCCGCCCGGACGGGAGCCACGACGGCGGCGGCGACAGACCCGGACTTGGAGACCGGCCCGGACCTGGGGGAGTGGAGCAACAGGTCGGCGGCGTTGAAAACCTGGGTCCTCCCGTTGGAGAGCACGTCAGCGGCGAGCCCCATCAGCCCGGGACGCAGTTCCTCCGCGGTCCCGTCCCAGGCGAGCACGCCGGACACATCCAGGATGGCCAGCGCTTCACATCCAAGCAGGGCCCGCAGCTGGCGGCTGGCCTTGGCGGCGCCCGCCGGATTCAGGCCGGTCCGCAGGTGCCGCCCGGCTTTCGAGGCGGCGTGCAGGGTGTTGTAGGTGGCCCGCTCGGCGTCGGTGCCCAGCTCGCGGAAGGAACGCAGCACCTTGAGTCCGACGGCGACGACGACGGCCACCGCCAACGCGATAACGGCCACGGCGGCTGCGGAAGAGAGAGGGGAATCCGGCATGCTGCCCAGCGTAGCGCGTGCCGTTTGGCGCAGCGTCGCCGCCGTTGGCCGACCGGCGGCGCGCAATCACTGGCTTATCGTCCACGCAGCGGCGCACAGTGATGGCAGTCACATTGGCCGGTGGGGTGCGGCCGTGTGGAAGACAGTCTCAATGAGGAGGAATGATGGGTAACGATGCCCGAACCAAGGACGCGGCGCCGTCCGCGGACTTTAAGGAAGTCCAGGCCTCGCAGCAGTTCAAGGAACTGCGCAAGCGCCACCGCAGCTTTGTGTTCCCGATGGCGATCGCGTTTCTGCTGTGGTACTTCGCGTACGTCATCCTTGCCGCCTACGCCGTGGACTTCATGTCCACCAAGGTGTGGGGCAACATCAACGTGGGCATCATCATGGGACTGCTGCAGTTCGTGACCACGTTCGCCATCACCGGCTGGTACGTCAGCTACTCGAACCGGCGCCTGGACCCCATCGCCGCAGACATCCGGCACGGCATTGAAGGCCACGAGTACGACAAATCCGGCAGCAGCGCACCGGGCAGTCCAGCAAGCGGAGAAGCAAAATGATCACCATCCCCACAGCGGTCGACGTCGCCGCGCTCAAGGACACCACACTCCTGAACATGGGCATCTTCGCCTTGTTCGTCGCCGTCACCATGGTCATCGTGCTCCGGGCCAGCCGCAACAACAAGACGGCCGCCGACTACTACGCCGCCGGCCGTTCCTTCACCGGCTCCCAGAACGGCACCGCCATCGCGGGCGACTACCTGTCAGCGGCCTCCTTCCTGGGCATCACCGGGGCCATCGCCATCAACGGCTACGACGGCTTCATGTACTCCATCGGCTTCCTGGTCGCCTGGCTGGTGGCCCTGCTGCTGGTGGCGGAGCTGCTCCGGAACACCGGCAAGTTCACCATGGCCGACGTCCTTTCGTTCCGCCTGCGGCAGCGTCCGGTGCGCATCGCGGCTGCCATCTCCACGCTGGCCGTCTGCTTCTTCTACCTCCTGGCCCAGATGGCCGGCGCCGGAAGCCTGATCTCACTCCTGCTCGGCATCGGGGACTGGGGCGGCCAGGCGTTGGTGATCATCGTCGTCGGCGCGCTGATGATCATGTACGTGCTGATTGGCGGCATGAAGGGCACCACCTGGGTGCAGATCATCAAGGCCATCCTGCTGATCGCCGGAGCCGCCGTCATGACCCTTTGGGTTTTGGCCATCTACGGGTTCAACGTGTCCAACCTGCTGGGCGGCGCGGTCGACGCGGCCAACAACCCGGCCGTGCTCAACCCCGGGCTGCAGTACGGCAAGACGGAAACGTCCAAGCTGGACTTCATGTCCCTGGGCCTTGCCCTGGTGCTGGGCACGGCCGCCCTGCCGCACGTGCTGATGCGCTTCTACACCGTGCCCACCGCCAAGGAAGCCCGTAAGTCGGTTGTGTGGTCCATCTGGCTGATCGGCCTGTTCTACATCTTCACGCTGGTCCTCGGCTACGGCGCCGCCGCCCTCGTGGGGGCGGACACCATCAAGGGCGCCCCGGGCGGCGTCAACTCCGCGGCGCCGCTGCTGGCCTTCCACCTGGGCGGCCCGCTGCTGCTGGGCTTCATCTCGGCCGTGGCTTTCGCCACGATCCTCGCCGTGGTTGCCGGCCTCACCATCACCGCCGCCGCCTCGTTCGCCCATGACATCTATGCCAACGTCATCGCAAAGGGAAAGGCCGACGCCGGCACCGAAGTTAAGGTGGCACGCCGCACTGTGATTGTGATTGGCATCCTCGCCATCCTGGGCGGGATCTTTGCCAATGGCCAGAACGTGGCGTTCCTGGTGGCCCTGGCGTTCGCCGTGGCGGCCTCCGCCAACCTGCCCACCATCATCTACTCCCTGTTCTGGCGCCGGTTCACAACGCAGGGCGCCATCTGGAGCATGTACGGCGGGCTCGCGTCGGCCATCATCCTGATCGCGCTGTCACCGGTGGTGTCCGGCGGCGCCACCTCCATGATCAAGGGCGCCAACTTCGCCGTCTTCCCGCTGAGCAACCCGGGCATTGTGTCCATCCCGCTTGCCTTCCTGCTGGGCTGGCTCGGCACGGTCCTGGACAAGAAGCAGGAGGACCGCAGCAAGCAGGCCGAAATGGAGGTCCGGTCACTGACCGGGGTAGGCGCGGAGAAGGCCGTGGAGCACTGAAGCTAACCTCGGCCACACAGGGCAGGAGCCCCCGCGCACGTGACCAGTTCATGTGCGCGGGGGCTCCTGGCTGTGGATTGTCCGCCGTCGGTGCCAGTCGGCGGCGGTGCCAGTCGCCGTCGGGGGTAAGCCTGCCGCTCAAGGCGAGTGGTGGCCTCCGGTGTGACCACTGTGCGGCACCGCGAACTGGCCCGCCGTCGACGCGGCGAGTCCCGGCGTCGTGATGGCGGCCACCAGCAGCGCCCCGGCGAAGGCGGCCGCGAGCAGCGGCCCGGCACCCAGCCGGGCCGACGCGGTCTGGCCGGATCCGCCGGGAAATGTGGGGGACGTGCGGCCGAGCCAGGACGTGGCCGCGATGATCATCAGGGTCAGCAGAAGTGCGGCGAGGTGGCTGATGCCCAGGCCCGCCATGCCGCTGCCTGCGCCCAGAACAATGGCAGCCACATGCGCGGCGGCAGCGGCGGGCAGCAGGACGGTGGAGGCCCGCGGCAGCGGGAACCGGCTCCTGCCCAGCCCGGCAACGGTCCACCCGAGCAGGGCCGATCCCCAGAGCAGGGCGGCCGCGGCGCCGGCCGCCCTCACCGGGAGGGCGGGGTCGGCGGCGGCCAACAGGCTGGAGGCCACGGCGAGGTTGACCGCTGCGGCGCCGAGCCCGGCAAAGCCGGCGAAGAGCCGCACGGCATCGGACCGGGACAGTTCCTGCGTTGCCGCGGGTCCCGGGGTTGCCGGGATGGCCTGGCTGGTCGTCATCTTGAGGCGCTGGGACGTCTAGGCGCGGGCCGTGGCGGGGACCTTGTCCAAAGACAGGCCGACGCCGAGCAGCAGGACGGCGCTCGCCAGGTGGAGAACGTTGTCCGCACCGTTGAGGGCAATGATGTTGAGCGGCGAGCTGAGCAGGAACAGGCCGAGGATGCCGACCAGCAGGTACACCGCACCCACTGCTGTGTTGACGGTGCGCGAAAGCTGGATGTCCTTGATCCCGGCGTAGAGCAGCGCGGCGCCGATGGCCAGGTGGATCACGTTGTGCAGCGGGTTGACCTCGAAGATGATCAGGTTGGCGCCTTCATTGGAGAAGAAGCCGACTCCCGAGGTCACGGCGAAGCCGACCAGGCCCACCAGCAGGTAGACGGCTCCGAAGACTGTGGCGATAAGTCGGTTCGGTGAGTTGCGCATGGCCCAAAATTCCTTCCGGTTGCCGGCCGGGGCTGGTGCCCCGGCCAGATTGCGGAGCCCTGGTCGGGGCTCTCGGAAGCAATTCGGGTCCGATGCGCGCTTGGATGGGTGGGCGTTTGTATGTGAGTCAGGCCTTTGGCCGGAGCTTGATGGTGACCAGCTTCAGGCCGTCCTTGCCGGCGAAGCGGTACACGAGTTCGATGTCCTTGCCCGGGCATTTGATGAGCCCCGCGACATCCGCGATGCTGCTGCCATTTTGGGTGCTGACTTTGAGGTCGTCATAAGCCGTGGTGCAGGACGGATCCAACTGGAGGCTCTTAACGCCGGAAGCGAATTCCTCGCGGCTCAGCTGCTCCTTGAGGCTGGGGTCCATGTAGTCGTTGTAGGCCTTGTCCGTCTCGCCGGCGATGACCAGCTTGGTGAAGCTGTCCGCCAGGTCCCCGGCCTGCCGCGTGGCTCCGCCCACGAGGTTCACCAGGAGCAGCACGCCGACGACCACCAGCAACAGCACACCTGCCACGATGCCAACGACGATCCAGACGCCCTTGCGGCTCCTGGCCGGGGGCAGGCCGGGCAAACCGAACGGCGAAGGCGTGAGCGCCCGCCGGCCAGGTGGCTGCTGCGGACCCTGCTGGTAGGGGCCGGGCTGCTGCGGGCCTTGCTGGTAGGGGCCAGGCTGCGCGGGACCAGCATGCGGGGGATCGGGTTGCGCAGGACTAGCATGCGGGGGACCGGGCTGTTGTGCGCCGGGCTGCTGCGGGGGGAGCGGGGGATTGCTCAAGGGTGGGCCTTTCCGGCACCGCACCAGCGGCGCTCCAACTTACAGGGCACAGCCGGCGCCCGGTCACTTTTGTGGAATAGCCTATAGGGCCGGCGGCCCGGAACGGCGATGTTGTCCCGTGGTTACGGCCGCCCGCTGCGGTCAGTCTTCAGCTGAGTTGCGCTCAAGCAATGGCTGGATACGGAAAGGTATCAGTTCACCCATGGCCAGGGCCGTATCAGTCCTCTCAACGCCGTCGCAGGCCAGGATCTTCCCGTTGATCCGGAAGAGGTCCTCGGCGTCCAGGGCGACCACGCGCAGCAGCAGGTCGGCCGAGCCCGTGAGTCCGTAGCCCTCGAGGATCTCCGGCACGGCCGCCAGTTCCTCGGCGAGGGAACCGAGCTTTTGCTGCTGGACATGCACAGAGATGAAAGCCATCAGCGGATAGCCCAGGGACGCCGGGTTGATGCGCCGCTCGAACGAGAGGAAAGCGTGCTTCTTCTCGAGCTGGGCCATCCGCGCCTGGACAGTGTTGCGGGAGAGGCCGAGCTTCTGGGCCAGGGCCACCACGGTGCGGCGCGGATCCTGTGCCAGGGCGGAGAGCAGCCGGGTGTCTGTGCCATCCAAAGCTTGCATAATGCGCAAGGCTAGCACGGTCTGGAGCCGCCAGACAGTGCATTGTGCTCAGTTTTTGCCGCGGCGGTTGTACCACCTGAACATTGTGAGTATGGTCACACTTAACCGGGGCAAAGGCGCCCGGGAGGCCGGAATGCGGCGGAATCACGAGTCCTGCCGCGGGATGGTTACACGACGTCAGAAGGTTGCGGCAACAGTGGTGACAGACGATGCGGGCCAGGGCGGAACAGCCGCCGGCCGGGACAACAAGACAGGGCACCAGGGTGGCGCAGGCCACAGCATGGTTCAGCTGATTACCCCCGCAGGGGAGCGCGTCAGCCATCCGGAGTATGATCCCTGGGTCAAGGACGTGTCAGACGAGCAGCTGTGCTCGCTCTACGAGGACCTGGTGGTGATCCGGCGGATCGACCAAGAGGCCACCGCGCTGCAGCGCCAGGGCGAACTGGGCCTCTGGCCGCCGCTGCTGGGCCAAGAGGCCTCACAGGTGGGATCCGTGCGGGCGCTGCGCGATGACGACTTTATCTTCCCCAGCTACCGCGAGAACGGCGTGGCCTACTGCCGCGGGGTGGACCTGGCGGACATCCTGCGTGTCTGGCGCGGTGCTGCCTCCGGCGGCTGGGACCCGTACACGGTCAACATGGCGATCCCACAGATCGTCATTGGGGCGCAGACGCTGCACGCCACCGGCTACGCCATGGGAATCCAGAACGACGGCGCCGATTCCGCGGCGATTGCGTACTTCGGCGACGGAGCCACCAGCAAGGGGGACGTCAACGAAGCCATGGTCTTTGCGGCCAGTTACCAGGTGCCGCTGGTGTTCTTCTGCCAAAACAACCACTGGGCCATCTCCGAACCTGTGCGTCTGCAGTCCCATACCCATCTTGCGGATCGGGGGACCGGCTTTGGCATGCCCAGCATGCGCGTTGACGGCAACGATGTGCTGGCGGTCATGGCTGCCACGCGCGTTGCCCTCGACCGCGCCCGCCGCGGCGGCGGTCCCACCTTCATCGAGGCCGTCACCTACAGGATGGGACCGCATACGACGGCGGATGACCCCACCCGGTACCGCGACGCCAACGAACTCGAGGACTGGGCGGCAAAGGACCCGATCGGCCGCGTCCATGCGCTGCTTGACCGGAAAGGCCTGTTCACCGAGGAGTTCGAATCTTCCGTGCGGACCAAGGCGGACGCCGTCGCCCGGGAGCTGCGTGCAAGCTGCGTCGGCATGCCGGATCCCGAACCCCTGGACGTCTTCAAGCACGTGTACAGCACCCCCAACTCCTGGCTGGACCGCCAGCAGGACCAGTACTCCCGTTACCTTGCCGGCTTCGGTGATCCCGAAGCGGCAACCCAAGAAGAAGGTGCACGCTGATGACGCAGCTGACCTTTGCGCGGGCCATAAACTCCGGCCTTCGCAAATCCCTCGAGAATGATCCCAAAGTGGTCCTCATGGGCGAGGACATCGGCACGCTGGGCGGTGTCTTCCGCGTAACCGACGGTCTGCAGAAGGACTTCGGCAAGCACCGGGTCATTGATACGCCCCTGGCCGAATCCGGGATCGTCGGCACCGCTGTGGGGTTGGCCTACCGCGGTTACCGGCCGGTGGTGGAAATCCAGTTCGACGGTTTTGTCTATTCCGCCTTCGACCAGATCGTCTCGCAGGTGGCGAAGATGCACTACCGCACCCGGGGCGCCGTGAAGATGCCCATCACCATCCGCATCCCCTTCGGCGGCGGCATCGGATCTCCGGAGCACCACTCCGAGTCGCCCGAGGCCTACTTCGCCCACACGGCCGGCCTTCGCGTGATCACCCCCGCCAGCCCGCAGGACGCCCACACCATGATCCAGCAGGCCATCTCCTGCGATGACCCCGTGATTTTCTTTGAGCCCAAGCGCCGCTACCACGACAAAGGCGAGGTGGACGAGGCGCTGGATCCCAATTCAGCCCCGCCGATGGGCCAGGCCCGGGTGGTGGCGGACGGCAGCGACGTCACACTCATTGCCTACGGACCGCTGGTCAAGACAGCCCGCAATGCCGCCACAGCCGCCGCGGACGAGGGCGTCTCGGTTGAGGTCATCGACCTGCGGTCGCTGGCCCCCGTGGACTTCGCCACCGTGGAGGCCTCGGTCCGCAAGACGGGACGGCTGGTGATCACGCACGAGGCCGGCCAGTCGGGCGGGCTGGGCGCGGAGGTTGCGGCCAGCATCACCGAGCGCTGCTTCTACCACCTGGAGGCGGCACCCGTCCGCATCACCGGGTTTGATGTGCCCTACCCCTATTCGAAGGTGGAGATGCACCACCTTCCGAACCTGGACCGGATTCTGGACGGCGTGGACCGCGCGCTGGGCCGGCCGAATTCGCTGAGCGGGCTGGAAGGATGACCGCCACCATGATCAAGGAATTCCGGCTGCCCGATCTCGGCGAAGGACTGACCGAATCCGAAATCGTCAGCTGGAAAGTGGGGGTCGGGGACACCGTCAGCCTGAACCAGATCATCGCCGAAGTGGAAACCGCCAAGGCAGTGGTGGAACTGCCCTCACCGTTCGCGGGCGTGATCACGGCCCTGCACGAACAGCCGGGAACCGTGGTGGAGGTGGGCAAGCCGATCGTCTCGTTCGAGGTAAAGGACGACGCCGGTAACCAGCCCGGCGCCGCCGGTGCGGCTGAGGCGCCGCTCCCCAAGAGGGAACCCAACCTCGTGGGGTACGGCGCCGTCGTCGAAAGCACCGGCCGTCCCGTCCGCCGGCAGCGGACGCTGGTTGAGCCCGCCCCACCGGTTGAGCCTGTCGAAACCAAAGCCCCGCCGGTTGAGCCTGTCGAAACCAGGCCTGCAGAAACCAAAGCCCCGGCGGTTGAGCCTGTCGAAACCACATCCCCGGAGACCAATTCCGCCGAGCGGCCCCGCTCCACGCCACCCGTCCGCAAGCTTGCCAAAGACCTCGGCGTGGACCTGGAGAGGGTTGCGGGGACCGGCCCCAGCGGCCTGATCACCCGTGAGGACGTGAGCCATTTCGTGGGCGGCGGGGACCTTCCCGCGGCAGCCCAGGAACTCGCAGCACAGGAAACGGCACCCCAGCAGGCACAGGGTGATCGTGAAGTGCGTACGCCGATCAAGGGTGTCCGCAAGTTCACGGCCGCCGCCATGGTCAGCAGCGCCTTCACGGCGCCGCATGTGACGGAGTTCCTGACGGTCGACGTCACTCCGGCCATGGAACTGCTGGCCAGGCTCAAGGAGAGCAAGGCCTTTGCCGGCCACAAGCTCACGCCGTTGACCCTCGTGGCCAAGGCTGTCCTGATCGCCCTGCGGCGCAATCCCGGCCTGAATGCCAGGTGGGACGAGGCCAACCAGGAGATCGTCCAGTTCAACTACGTGAACCTCGGCATCGCGGCCGCCACGCCGCGCGGCCTCACGGTTCCCAACATCAAGGATGCCGACCGCCTGACGCTCGTCGAGCTCTCCACGGCGCTCGCGGACCTGACGGATAGTGCCAGGGCCGGCAAGACCGGCCCGAAAGACCTCTCCGGCGGCACCATCTCCATCACCAACATCGGTGTCTTCGGCATCGACGCCGGCACACCCATTCTCAACCCGGGGGAGGCCGCTATCCTCGCCACGGGCGCCGTGCGGAAAACCCCGTGGGAGTACCAGGGTGAGGTCGCGCTGAGGCAGGTCATGACGCTGAGCCTGTCCTTCGACCACCGGCTGGTGGACGGCGAGCAGGGATCCAGGTTCCTGGCCGACATCGGCGCCCTGCTCGCGGACCCCGCTATGGCTTTCGCGATGACCTAACCACAGGGTTTCGGCTCCGTTTTCTGCGGGCTGCCTACCGCTCGCATCCGTGAGCGGCGGGCAGCCTGCAGCCAATATGGGCCAGCAGGGTTACTCGGCCAGCGGACTGGCAGTCACCAGCAACGCCGCCAGCGCCATGTTCTCCAGGAGCGGGCGGGCGGACTTGATGGCCATCCGCC
Organism: Arthrobacter sp. NPDC056493; assembly: GCF_042795115.1. Taxonomy (NCBI): domain Bacteria; kingdom Bacillati; phylum Actinomycetota; class Actinomycetes; order Micrococcales; family Micrococcaceae; genus Arthrobacter; species Arthrobacter sp. NPDC056493. The sequence continues at coordinate 125,035 of NZ_JBHTSL010000005.1, forward strand.
GGCCGTGGTTACGGACGGAGTGCGGTGTGGAGTTGATCAGGCCGAACGTCGCGTGGGCGCGCATGCGGAGGTCGGCCGTGTCCGTTGTGCCGTGGATGCCCGCGAGCACGTCCACCCAGACCTCCACGTAGCTGCGCTGCAGGGCCCGCACCTGTGCCTGGTCCTCGCTGGTCAGGTTACTGAAATCCCTGTCCTGCACCCGGATCACGTCGGGGTTGCTGAGGGCGAAGTCCACGTGGAACTGCACCAGCCGGGCCAGTGCCGCGGACGGATCGGCGGCGTCGGCAACCACGTGGCGGCCGCCGTCGAGCAGGTCCTGGCTGACGGTGAGCAGCAGCGCACCCAGCACGGCCTGCTTTCCGGGGAAGTGGCGGTACACGGCTGGCCCGCTCACGCCTGCCGCGGCGCCGAGGTCCTCGAGGGACACGCGGTTGAACCCGTTGACAGCGAAGAGCGTGGCTGCGGCGGACAGGAGGGCCTGCCGGCGTGACTCCTTCGCCCGGCTGCGCTGCGTACGGACGGATGTCTCAGTGCCGGCTGCTGCCTGGACAGGAGCAGCGAGCTCTCCGTGATCTGTGGTGGGCACATTTCCTCCTCGGAACCCAAGAACTCTACCAACATCCTGTGTTGGACATCACAGTTACTAGAGACTAACCTAAACTCAGTTACGAGGCACTAACCGAAATGCGGCAGGACTGCCGCCGGAGGTGCCCGGGAATGGAAGCGGTCAATGGAGACACTCGCCACCCGGCTGGATACCGCCGGCAGCGCATTCGAGGCCAACAGCCTCGCGCAGCGCGCGCTCGCGGATGAGCTGCGGAAACGTCTTGCCACCACGGCGCTGGGCGGGCCGGAAAGATCCCGCGAGCGGCACATGGCGCGTGGCAAGCTGCTTCCGCGGGAGCGCATCGACCGCCTTCTCGACGACGGCAGCCCCTTCCTGGAGATCGCCCCGCTGGCGGCAAACGGCATGTACAACGACGATTCACCGGGAGCCGGCATCATCGCGGGCATCGGCCTGGTGCACGGTCGCCACGTGCTGGTGATTTCCAACGACGCCACCGTCAAAGGCGGCACCTACTATCCCCTGACGGTGAAGAAGCACCTCAGGGCCCAGGAGATCGCGCTCGAAAACCGGCTGCCGTGCATCTACCTCGTGGACTCGGGCGGGGCCTTCCTCCCCAAACAGGACGAGGTCTTCCCGGACAAGGAGCATTTTGGCCGGATCTTCTTCAACCAGGCCAGAATGTCCGCGGCCAAAATTCCCCAGGTCGCCGCCGTTCTGGGCTCCTGCACCGCAGGCGGCGCCTACGTTCCGGCGATGAGCGATGAAACGGTCATCGTCCGCAACCAGGGCACCATCTTCCTGGGCGGCCCGCCCCTGGTGAAGGCCGCCATCGGCGAGATCGTCAGCGCTGAAGAGCTCGGGGGCGGCGACGTGCACTCCCGGATCTCCGGCGTCACAGACCACCTCGCCGAAAACGATGAGCACGCCCTGCAGATCGTCCGCGACATCGTCGCCACGCTGCCCGGGCCCGCTGCGCCGGCCTGGGAGGTGGACACCGCCGTCGAACCCGTTGCCGAGCCCGGCCAGATCTACGGCGCCGTCCCCACCGACGTTAACGCGCAGTACGACGTGCGCGAGGTGATCGCCCGGCTGGTGGACGGCAGCCGCTTCCACGAGTTCAAGAAGAACTACGGCCCCACCCTGGTGACCGGATTCGCCAGGCTTCACGGACATCCCGTGGGCATCGTGGCCAACAACGGGGTGCTGTTCAGCGAGTCGGCACTCAAGGGCGCCCACTTCATTGAGCTGTGCGACCAGCGAGGCATTCCGCTGCTCTTCCTGCAAAACATCTCCGGCTTCATGGTGGGCAAGGACTACGAGCAGGGCGGGATTGCCAAGAACGGCGCCAAGATGGTCACCGCGGTGGCCACCACTCGCGTGCCCAAGCTGACAGTGGTGATCGGCGGGTCCTTCGGTGCCGGCAACTACTCAATGTGCGGCCGGGCCTATTCACCGCGCTTCCTGTGGATGTGGCCGGCCAGCCGGATCTCGGTCATGGGCGGGAACCAGGCCTCGAGTGTCCTGGCCACCGTCAAGCGCGACCAGTTCGAGGCGGCCGGGCAGGAGTGGTCCGCCGAGGATGAGGAAGCCTTCAAGGCCCCCATCCGGCAGCAGTACGAGGACCAGGGCAGCCCCTACTACTCCACGGCGCGGCTCTGGGACGACGGCGTGATCGACCCCGCGGACACCCGCACCGTACTGGGTCTGGCCCTCGACGTCGTCTCCCGCGTCCCGCTGCCGGAGACTTCCTTCGGCCTCTTCCGAATGTGAGCCCGAGATGACCAACGAAACAATGTTCCATACCGTCCTCGTGGCCAACCGCGGCGAGATTGCCTGCCGGGTGATCAGAACCCTGCGTGCCATGGGCATCCGTTCGGTTGCGGTCTACAGCGATGCCGACGCCGGTGCCCGCCACGTGCGCGAAGCTGACGCCGCCGTCCGGATCGGCCCCGCCGCGGCGGCCCGGAGCTACCTCAACATTGACGCGATCATCAGGGCCTGCCAGGAAACCGGCGCCCAGGCGGTGCACCCCGGCTACGGGTTCCTGAGCGAAAACGCGGACTTCGCCAGGTCACTGGAGGCCGCCGGCATCGCTTTCATCGGCCCCGGGGTGGAGGCCCTGGACGTCATGGGCGACAAGATCCGCTCGAAGAACCATGTGGCAGGGTACGGCGTTCCCGTGGTCCCGGGCATCGCCGAGCCCGGCATGACCGACGAGGAACTGATGGCGGCCGCCCCGGGCGTGGGTTTTCCGCTGCTCATCAAGCCCTCTGCCGGCGGCGGGGGCAAGGGAATGCATGCCGTGGAGCGCCCGGAGGACCTGCCGTCCGCCCTGGCCACCGCGCGGCGAGTGGCTGCGGGCGCATTTGGAGACGACACCCTGTTCCTGGAACGGCTGGTGAGGTCCCCGCGGCACATCGAGGTGCAGGTGCTGGCCGATACGCACGGAAACGTCATCCACCTCGGGGAACGTGAATGCTCCCTGCAGCGGCGCCATCAGAAGGTCATCGAGGAAGCGCCGTCCCCGCTCCTGGAGTCGCTGCCCGACGGCGAGGCCGTCCGGGCGAAGATCGGTGAGGCCGCCTGCAACGCCGCCCGCAGCGTCCACTACACCGGCGCCGGCACCGTGGAGTTCCTCGTTTCGGACGAGTCCCCGGATGAGTTCTTCTTCATGGAAATGAACACCCGGCTGCAGGTGGAGCATCCCGTGACGGAAATGGTCACCGGCATCGACCTCGTCGAGTGGCAGGTGCGCACCGCCGCCGGCGAGGAGCTGACAGTCCAGCAGGACGACGTCGTGCTCGCCGGGCACTCGGTGGAGGCACGGGTGTACGCCGAGGTCCCCGAGAAGAACTTCCTGCCGTCGTCGGGAACCGTGCTCCTGCTGGACGAGATGCCTGGGCCGGCGCGGCGCTCCAGCGCCCCCGTCCGTGTCGAAGCCGAAACAGCCCGGGGACGCGTCCGGGTGGACTCGGCGTTGCTGGAGGGCCTCGAAATCTCTTCGAGCTATGACCCGATGATCTCCAAGGTCATCGCGTGGGGTGAGGACCGCGCCGCCGCCCTTGACACCCTGGACGAGGCGCTCGCCGGGTACACCGTCCTTGGCATCGATACCAACGTGGAATACCTGCGGCTGCTGATCGATGACGACGACGTCCGCGCCGGCCGCCTCGACACCGGCCTTATCGAGCGCAAGATGCCGGAGTTCTCCTTCCGCCGTGCAGGCGACATGGAGGTAGCAGCGGTTGCCGTCTATGTCGCTGCTGCGCAGGAGCAAGACGCCCAGGCCGCCGGGACAAACCCGTGGAAGCGCCGCGACGGGTGGAGGCTTGGCGCCCAAGCCCCACTGCGCATCAGTTTGGGGACGCCCGGCGGCGGTGTCGCCACGGTTGAGGTGTACGGCTCAGTAGGGCAAGGCACCGCGGCAGTGGCCGTCGACGGCGGACCGCAGCGCACGGCCTCACTTCGTTTCCCGGAACGCCACCACGCAGAGCTGACTCTGGGCCACGAAGCCCGGGTGTACTCGCTCGCCCCGGTGCACAAGGGGCCCGTACCCCCGGGTCCCGACAACACGGTGCCGACGGAGCTCTTCCTGGGCAGCGGTGGCTGGGCTTGCCGGCTGGAGGTGCTCACCCGCGAGTCCCGCCTGGCGCGGGTGCTTGCCGCCGTCGAACGGGAAGAGGGCGCAGCCGATCCGGAAGTCCGGTCACCCATGCCCGGGACCGTCGTCTCCGTCGCTGTGCACGACGGCGACCCGGTGACGGCGGGACAGGTGCTGCTGTCCGTGGAGGCCATGAAGATGGAGCACCAGCTCGTGGCCGAGGTCGCCGGCACCGCCCATATCACCGTCACCACAGGGGACCTGGTCAAGGCCGACCAGGTCGTTGCCACCATTCACGCGGACCAGCCAGCCGGCCCCGAAACGGCGGGCTCCGCAACCCAGGATCCAACAGAAGAACGTAAGGAGGCCTAGCCGTGGCCGATTTTGACCTCAGCGAGGAATACCAGGACCTCAGCAAGACCGTCCGCGAGTTCGCCGACGAGGTGGTGGCCCCCGTCTCCACCAAGCACGATGAGGAACACAGCTTCCCCTACGAGGTGGTGGCGCAGATGGCGGACATGGGGCTGTTCGGACTGCCGTTCCCGGAGGAGTACGGCGGCATGGGCGGCGACTATTTCGCCCTGGCCCTCGCCCTGGAACAGCTGGGGCGGGTGGACCAGTCCGTCGCCATCACGCTGGAGGCAGGGGTGTCCCTCGGCGCCATGCCCGTTTACCGCTTCGGCACGGAGGCACAGAAGCAGGAATGGCTGCCGCTGCTTGCATCCGGCAAGGCGCTCGCCGGCTTCGGCCTGACCGAGCCGGAGGCGGGCTCCGACGCCGGCGGCACGAAGACCACGGCCCGGCTCGAAGGCGACGCAGACGCCAAAAACTGGGTCATCAACGGCAACAAGGAATTCATCACCAACTCGGGAACGGACATCAGCAAGCTGGTCACGGTCACCGCCGTCACAGGCCAGCAGGAACGCAAGGACGGCAGCATCAGGAAGGAGATCTCCACCATCCTGGTGCCCACCGACACGCCCGGCTTCAAAGCTGAGAAGGCCTACAACAAAGTGGGCTGGAATGCTTCGGACACGCATCCGCTGACACTGCGGGACGTCACCGTACCCGAGGCGAACCTGCTGGGGGAGCGGGGCCGCGGCTACGCCAACTTCCTGTCCATCCTGGACGAAGGCAGGATCGCCATCGCGGCCCTGGCCACCGGCGCCGCGCAGGGCTGCGTGGATCTGTCGGTCCGCTACGCCAAGGACCGCAGCGCCTTCGGGACCAATATCGGCAAGCACCAGGCCATCGCCTTCAAGATCGCCCGCATGCAGGCACGGGCCCATACGGCCCGTCTTGCCTACTACGATGCGGCCGCCCGGATGCTCGCCGGCAAGCCGTTCAAGACGCAGGCGGCCATAGCTAAGATGGTCGCAGGCGAGGCGGCCATGGACAACGCGCGGGATGCCACCCAGGTATTCGGCGGCTATGGCTTCATCAATGAGTTCACCGTGGCGCGCCACTACCGGGACTCCAAGATCCTGGAGGTCGGGGAGGGCACCACGGAGGTCCAGCTGATGCTGATCGCCCGGGAACTGGGGCTCTAGCGGCCCCGGTGGCCGTGTCTGCCGGGAGTCTGTGTTTGTCGAAGGTCTGTGGAGACGCCGAAAGGATCAACGATGATTGACAAGGTTGTTGCCAGCGCTGACGAAGCGGTCGCCGACATATCCGACGGCGCGTCGCTCGCCGTCGGGGGTTTTGGACTGTGCGGGATCCCGGTGGCGCTCATCGATGCCCTCCACCGCCATGGCACCAGGGACCTGGAGACTGTCAGCAACAACTGCGGCGTTGACGACTGGGGGCTGGGAATACTCCTCCGGGACGGCAGGATCCGCCGGACTGTCAGCTCGTACGTGGGGGAGAACAAGGAGTTCGCCCGGCAGTACCTCGCCGGCGAACTGGAGGTGGTCCTCACCCCGCAGGGCACCCTGGCCGAGAAGCTGCGCGCAGGCGGCGCCGGCATCCCCGCTTTTTACACGAAGGCGGGGGTGGGGACGCAGGTGTCCGACGGCGGCCTGCCGCAGAAGTACGACGCCGACGGCGGCATCGCCATCGCATCCCCGGCCAAGGAAGTGCGGAGCTTCGACGGCGTCGACTACGTCCTCGAGGAATCACTGACCCCTGACTACGGCCTGGTCCACGCCTGGAAGGGCGACCGCCACGGGAACCTGGTCTTCCACGCCACAGCCATGAACTTCAACCCGCTCTGCGCCATGGCAGGACGGATCACTATCGCGGAGGTGGAGGAACTCGTGGAACCGGGCGAACTGGATCCCGAGCACGTCCACCTGCCCGGCATCTTCGTCCAGCGGGTGGTGGTGGTGCCCGAGTCCGAGAAACGCATTGAGAAGCGGACGGTGGCGCTGTCCGCGGCATCCGCAGCCCAGCCGGGCAGCACCGGCACGGCACAAACCACCGGCACGGCAGGAAGCACAGGAACCAGCGAACAGGCAGGAGCGTAGCCATGGAGTCGAACAGCTCGCAGGGGGCGCCCCCGCGCCCCGAGGCCGTCCGTCACGAGTACCGGCGTGCAGCATCCTCCCACCCCGAGGGCAAGGGCTGGACACGCAACGAGCTCGCCGCCCGGGTGGCCCAGGAGCTGAGCAACGGCCAGTACGTGAACCTCGGCATCGGCATGCCCACCCTGATTCCCAACTACATCCCGGCCGGCGTTGAGGTGGTCCTGCACTCCGAAAACGGCATCCTTGGCGTCGGCCCCTACCCCGGCGAGGACGAGGTGGACCCGGACCTCATCAACGCCGGCAAGGAGACCGTCACCGTTAACAAGGGCGCCGCGTTCTTCGACTCCGCGCAGTCCTTCGGCATGATCCGCGGCGGCCACGTGGATGTGGCAGTGCTCGGCGCCATGGAGGTGGCCGCCAACGGGGACCTCGCCAACTGGATGATCCCCGGAAAGATGGTCAAGGGGATGGGCGGGGCAATGGACCTGGTCTTTGGCGCCAAAAAGGTGATCGTCATGATGGAGCACGTGGACCGCAGCGGGAAACCGAAGATCGTGGAACGCTGCTCGCTGCCTTTGACGGGCAAGGCCTGCGTGGACCGGATCATCACCGACCTCGCTGTCTTGGACGTCACCCCCGACGGGCTGGTCCTGCGCGAACTGGCCCCGAACGTGTCGGCGGAGGATGTTGCCGCGGCCACCGGTGCGGAGCTGTTCGAGGAAGACCAGGAACTCACCGTATGAGCGCGGTTTCGACAGGCTCAACCACCGGCGGTGCGCGTGTCATCGAGCAGCGCGGGCTCTACTTCGAGGAGCTCGAGGAAGACGTCGTTTACGCCCACCGACCCGGTCGGACCGTCACGGAGACGGACAACGTGCTGTTCACCACCATGACCATGAACACGCAGGGGCTGCACCTGGACGCGGCCTGGAGCGCGGGCCAGCCCTTCGGCCAGCGGCTGGTGAACTCGATGTTCACGCTGGCGACGGTGGTGGGGCAGTCCGTCGGCCAGCTGACCCAGGGCACCATCATTGCGCAGCTGGGGCTGACGGACGTCTCCTTCCCGCACCCGCTCTATCACGGTGACACGCTTTATACGGAGACCGTCATTACCGGGAAACGGCTGTCCGGCTCACGGCCGGGGCAGGGCGTAGTCACCATGCAGCACACGGGGCGCAACCAGGGCGGAACGGTGGTGGCGCTGGCCACGCGGAGCTGCCTCATGTGGACGCGCGATGCGCATATAGAGGCGCAGCGGGGCAAATAATCGGACAATGAGTCTATGACTTTTGTGATGGGCCCCGCCCTGCTTTTCTGCCCTGCCGACCGTCCCGAACGCTTCCAAAAGGCCGCCGAACGCGCCGACGCCGTCATTCTGGACCTCGAGGACGCCGTAGCGGCGCCGGACAAGCAGCGGGCACGGGGCGCCATCCTGGCCCAGCTCGGCGGCTCCGGCGAGGGCCCGGAGCTGGATCCCAGCCGCACCATCATCAGGATCAACCCGGCCGGCACCGAGGACTTCGAAAAGGACCTGCACTGCCTGGCCCACACCCCCTACCGCACCGTCATGCTGGCGAAGGCGGAGAGCGCCAGCCAACTCCGGGCCCTTCCGGACTTCCACGTGATAGCCCTGTGCGAGACGGCCGCGGGTGTGGTCCACGCACCCGCCATTGCCGCCGAACCCAACGTGGTGGCCATGATGTGGGGGGCGGAGGACCTGCTTGCGTTCCTCGGCGGCACGTCCAGCAGGAACGACGACGGCGGCTACCGCGCTGTTGCGCTGCACGCCCGCTCCTCGGTGCTCCTGGCAGCGGGCGCAGCCGGCAAGCAGGCCGTGGACGCGGTCTACGTGAACATCCCCGACCTTGACGGGCTCGCCGCGGAAGCCCGGGACGCCGCGGCGTCCGGGTTTGGCTCCAAGGCCTGCATCCACCCCAGCCAGGTGGCCGCCGTCCGGGCCGCCTACGCACCCTCGGGCGAGGAGGTGTCCGCCGCCACGCACCTGCTGGAGGCAGCAAAGCAAGCCGGGGCGGGCGTGTTCCAGTACCAGGGCCGGATGATCGACGGCCCCATCCTTCGGCACGCGGAGTCGGTGCTGCGCAGATCAAAGTAGCCCCAGGGCCCGGTAGCCTGCCGTGAGCCGTGTATCAGGGCCCGGCAGGCCGCCGTCGGCCCCGCTATCTTTGGAACGCCATCATTTCCCTGCCCGCAGGGAAATGGGCGGGATCGCCTCGTAGAGCGGCGTCCGGATCCAGCGCTGGCCGGTCTCCCGGAACTCCGCCCGGGTGGCGAAGCGATAGAGGTAGGTGCGGGCGCGTACCCAGCGGGGGCGTTCGCCGTCGAACGGGTCACGGCGCAGCAACCGCAGCATCGCTGTATCAGCTTCCAGCAGTTTGCCCAGGAAAGCGTAAAACCATTCCTCGTGGATGGTGCGCAGGGGCAGGAACCACATGAGCCAGTCCAGCCGCAGATGGTAGGGAGCCCATTGGCGGGGCAGCCGGCGCACGTCGCCGGGTTTTCCCTTGAAGCCGTACTCGCGCCAGTCGGCGGCGTCGTCCGGTTCGTCGTCCAGGGTGCCCTCCACCGCCACTTCGATGCGCTGCTTCGTCACGGTGCCGAACGCGCCGTACGTGTTCACCAGCTGCCAGCGGTTGAAGCTGGCGTTCATCAGCTGGTAGTGGGAGAACAGGTTGCGGATGGGCCAGTAGCTGAGGACCACCAGGAGCAGCGAGGCGGCCAGCGTGATGAGCAGCCACCACAGCGGCGTCTCCCCGGTGGTGTGCCAGTCCAGCGGAATGATCGGCAGCACCGCATGCGCCACGGAGTCGCTGACGCCGGCGAAGGCCAGCACGATCGCGATCCAGTTGAGCCACGCGAAGTTGCCGCTGGACACCAGCCACAGCTGGGTGAAGATGATGACGCCCGCCGCGATGCTGCCCAGCGGCTGGGGCGCGAAGAGGAAGAACGGCACCACCAGTTGGGCGAAGTGGTTGCCCACCACCTCGAGCCGGTGGAATGGCTTCGGCAGCAGGTGCGCCTGCCGGCTTAGGGGGCCCGGCATCGGCTGGGTCTCGTGGTGGTAGTACAGGGCCGTGAGGTCACGCCACTCCCGGCCGCCGCGGATCTTGATCATGCCGGCACCGAATTCCAGCCGGAACACCAGCCAGGCCACGAGGATCAGGATGGTCCGGGGCGGATCGGTCTGGTCGGAGCCCAGGAAGGCCACGGTGAAGCCGGCCTCCAGCAGCAGCATCTCCCAGCCGAACCCGTAGAACGTCTGCCCCACGTTGACCACCGACATGTAGAGCAGCCACAGCGCCAGGAACGCGATGAGCGGCAGCCATGGCGGGCCCAGCTGGGGGAGGCCGAGAACCAGGAGGCCGGAGATGGCCAGCCCCATTGCGCAGACGGCCCGGAACAGCCGGTCTGAGTAACGCCAGCGGAACAGGGTTGGCCTGCGCATCCGGCTGAACGATTTGAGGTAGTCCGGAACCGGAAGGAGGCCGCGCTCGCCGAGAAGTGCGGGGAACTGGTTGAGGGAGGAGAGGAACGCAACGAGATAGAGTGCGGCGACACCGCGCTGCAGCACCTGCCGGGCGAATTCATAGTCCGGCGCATCGAACCACGCGGCCCAGTCCACGGGCACCACGTTACCCCGGCCCGGAAGCGCGTCAAGGTGCTGCCGGTTGCCCTGGATGGGCTTCCCTGCCGTTGGTGTTGCGGCTCGGAGGATGCTCACCACATTGCCAAAAATGGCCGCTCCGCAAGTCCCTCCTGCGGCCCTTTATGGCAATTCGATCAACACCCAGCTACGCCGGCCGTGGAAGCGCTCCGCGTTCGGCGGCCGGCGGCGGTGCGAGATACTTAAGGCATGCAGACTTCCGGCTCCAGCCGTCCAGCCAGCCAGCCGCGCACCATCGTCATTCTCGGGTCCACCGGTTCCATCGGCACCCAGGCGATTGACGTCGTCGACGGCGCCCCGCACCTTTTCGAGGTTGTGGCGCTGAGCGCCGGGGGCGGCAACCTCGAACTTCTTGCCCGGCAGGCCGTGCATACGCGGGCCGGTGCCGTGGGCATCGCCGACGGCGATCCCGGGCGCCTCCGGGACCTGATCAATGACGCCGCGCGCGCAGCGGGGATCGGACAGTACCGTCCCGAGATCATCGCCGGCCCCGACGCCTCGGCCAGGATCGCTGCCGTGAAGGCGGACGTGGTGCTCAACGGCATTACGGGCTCGATCGGGCTGGCGCCCACGCTCGCCGCACTGGAATCCGGCGCAACCCTGGCGCTGGCCAACAAGGAATCCCTGATCGTTGGCGGGTCGCTGGTCAAGGCCGCCGCAGCGGAGGGGCAGATCGTGCCGGTTGACTCCGAGCACTCGGCCATCGCGCAATGCCTGCGCTCCGGGACCGCCGCAGAGGTGGACAAGCTCATCCTGACTGCCTCGGGCGGGCCCTTCCGCGGCCGTACCCGCGAAGAGTTGTTCGCCGTGACCCCCGAAGAAGCGCTGGCCCACCCCACCTGGGACATGGGCCTGATGGTCACCACCAACTCGGCCAGCCTGGTGAACAAGGGCCTGGAAGTCATTGAGGCGCACCTGCTGTTCGACATTCCCCTGGACCGGATCGACGTGGTGGTCCACCCGCAGTCCGTGATCCACTCGATGGTGCAGTTCGTGGATGGTTCGACCATTGCCCAGGCGTCGCCGCCGGACATGCGCCTGCCGATTGCGCTGGGCCTGGGCTGGCCGGACCGGGTGCCCAGCGCGGCCACGCCCTGCGACTGGACCCGTGCCACCAGCTGGACGTTCGAGCCGCTGGACGCCGTAGCCTTTCCCGCCGTCCGGCTTGCCAAGGACGCCGCGGGACTGGGAAGCACCTATCCCGCAGTGTTCAACGCCGCCAACGAGGAAGCCGTCGTGGCTTTCCACGCAGGCAGGATCCGGTTCACGGACATCGTGGACACCATCGAGGCCGTCCTCAGCGAACACTCGGGTTCCTCCGGGCTGACGGTCGGATCCGTGCTCGATGCTGAGAAATGGGCACGTGCGCGCACCCACGAACGTTTAGCAGTGAGCAGTCTCTAGGAAGCAGCAGATCTCAAGCATGAGTCCCGTCATTCTCTTTATCCTTGGTGTCGTCTTTGTGGCGGTCGGCATCGCGGTATCTATTGCGCTGCATGAGGTGGGCCACCTGGTGCCCGCCAAGCTGTTCAAGGTGCGCGTCACCAAGTACATGATCGGCTTCGGTCCCACCATCTGGTCGACCAAAAAGGGTGAGACCGAGTACGGCTTCAAGGCGCTTCCGCTTGGCGGTTATGTGTCGATGATCGGCATGTACCCGCCCAACAAGGTGGACGGTTCCGTGCGCCCGTCCAGCACCGGCATGTTCCAGACGCTGGCCAGCGAGGCCCGTTCCATGGCGCACGAGGATGTGGGACCCGGGGATGAGCACCGCGTGTTCTACCGGCTCCCGGTCTGGAAGAAGATCATCATCATGCTCGGCGGCCCGGCCATGAACCTGCTGATCGGCCTCGTACTCACGGCGGTGCTCCTCATGGGCTTCGGCATTTCCGAGCCCACCACCACCATCGCCGATGTCTCCAAGTGCCAGGTGAAGGTGGGGGAGACCGTCGATCCAAACTCGGCGGACTGCAAGCCGACACCGGCAGCTGCAGCCCAGCTCAAGCCCAACGACGTCATCACCGCCTTCGACGGGAAAACCGTCACCAGCTGGGACCAGCTGACGGGCTGGATCCGTGCTTCCGCCGGCAAGGAAGTGTCCATCACCGTGGTGCGCAACGGCTCGCCGGTGACCAGCACCGTCACCCCCGTGCTGTCCGCACGCCCGGTGGTCGGGGCGGACGGTCGCCAGGCGAAGGACGACGCCGGAAAGCTCCTGTACCAGGACGTCGGCTTCCTGGGCATCGGTGCGCAGACCGCCTTGGTTCCCCAGCCGGCGTCGTCCGTCCTGCCCATGGCAGGGGAGAACATCAAACAGGTGGCCGGGGTGGTGCTCAACCTGCCGGCCCGGGTAGTTGGAGTTGCCAAGGCGGCGTTCAGCGAAGAACCCCGCGACCCCAACGGCCCCATCAGTGTGGTGGGCGTGGGCCGCGTGGCGGGCGAGGTGGCCGCAATGGAGGAAGTGCCGGCCCAGGCGCGGCTTGCCGCCTTGGTGGGACTCCTCGCCGGGCTGAACTTTGCCCTTGCCGTTTTCAACCTGATCCCGCTGCTCCCGCTCGACGGCGGCCACGTGGCCGGCGCACTCTTCGAGGCCGTGCGGCGGCGGGTCGCGAAGCTGTTCGGCAAACCCGACCCGGGCGCGTTTGACATCGCGAAGCTGCTGCCGGTGACCTATGTGGTGGCCGCGCTGCTCATGGGAATGGGCGCGCTGCTGATCTATGCGGACATCGTTAAGCCGGTGAATCTCTTCGGCTGATCTTTTTTTATAAGCTCTTTCCGGCTGATTATCAAAAATCAGCTCGAAATGATTGATCTGTGAATATAAGCCGGATACGGTTTAGTCATGTACGTTCTAACCATCGACCAGCGTGGCAGCACCAATGACGTGGACCGTGTGCCCGAGCTCCTCGGAGCCCTCGCTGGCCATCCCGGTGTCCGCTTTGAACGCTCCGTCGGCGACGAAGTGCAGGGGGTTCTGCAGGACCCGGCCCTCGTGGTCGACGTGGCGCTGCAGGCCCTGCGAAGCGGCCACTGGTACGTGGGAATCGGCGTGGGTCCGGGAACCCTGCCACCGGATGCCAGCCCCCGGGAAGGATCCGGAGCCGCGTTTGTCGCGGCGCGGAGGGCGGTGGAACGGGCCAAGTCGGCCGCGAGCCATGTCCCCGCGGCCGTGGTAGCGGGGAGCCGCGGGCACGAGGCGGCCGAGGCGTGCGCCAACGCCGAGGCGGTGCTGCGGCTGGTCGGGAGGCTGGTGCAGGAGCGGACTGAGGCCCAGTGGCGTGTGGTGGATGCCCTCCGGGCGAAGGGCGGGGCCGGCACCGAGCAGGGTCCTGGACGCCACGGACTGCAGAAACAGACCGCCGGGGAACTGGGAATCAGTGAGCAGTCGGTGAGCCGGGCCGTCCTCCGGTCGGGCTGGCAGGAAGAATGGGCGGCAAGGCCAGCGGTGAAAATGCTGCTGGCGACCGCCCACCGCCTCAATCTTGAGAACCCCACCCCCGAGAACCCCATCTCTGGAAACCAGGACGGCGACGACAACCGAGGAGAACCGTGAACGCTGTCTGGATCGCAGCCGCCCTGCTGACGGCCGGGTTCGTAGGCTGGCCTGTCACAGCGCTGGTTTTCCGCCTGGCCCGCACTATCGACGACAAAGCCGATGCCGCCGCCACAGGCAGGGACGGCGCTGACGATCCGTCGGCGGACGTGACCGTGGACAGTCCCGCCACTGCCGACAGCCGGGCCGCAGACGATAGGGGCAACACGGTGAACGGTGACATCACGGTGGACGCCGGGAGCGCCGCCGCGCCGGAACCCGGAGGCGCGGCTCCGGCCACACGGATTCTCCGGGGCGGGGCCATCATCGGAGTGCTCGAGCGGCTGGCTGTCTGCTTGGCCATCCTCGCCGGGCAGCCCGTGGCCATCGCGTATGTGGTGGCCATCAAGGGCCTGGGCCGGTTCGCGGAGCTCAAGGAAACGCCCGTGGCTGCGGAGCGGTTCATCATCGGCACCCTGGCCTCCATGCTCTGGGCGGCGGGAGTTGCCGCCTTCACAAAGGTCGTGCTCCTCGGCTAGCCCTGCTGCGGGATAGGGTGTCTCTATGACTGTTTTTGCTGTTGAGTACGTATACGACGCCGAGTCCTCCGAAACGCGCGCGGCCACCCGCCCCGCACACCGTGAGTGGACTGCAGGACTGGCGCAGGACGGCACCCTTCTTGCCAGCGGACCCTACGGCGACGGCGCAGGCGCCCTGCTCATTTTCAAGGCGGCCGACGAAGCCGCACTCAACGAGATCCTCCGGCAGGATCCCTTCGCGGCAGCTGGCGTCATTTCCGGCACGCGAACCACCGAATGGGCACCCGTGACCGGTCTCCTGGCTGAGCACGCAGCCTAGCCGCCCCGCACCACCGATTTTCGAATTCAAGGAGTCCACGTGACCTCGGTCAGCCTGGGAATGCCATCCGCACCGCCGCCCGTCCTTGCCCCGCGACGCAAGACGCGTCAGATCAAGGTAGGCTCCGTCGGCGTCGGTTCCGATTTCCCCATCAGCGTGCAGTCGATGACCACCACGCCCACCACGGACATCAACGCCACGCTGCAGCAGATTGCCGAGCTGACGGCCTCCGGCTGTGACATCGTCCGTGTGGCCTGCCCGTCGGCCGATGACGCCGAGGCGCTTCCAATCATCGCCCGGAAGTCGCAGATCCCGGTCATCGCCGATATCCACTTCCAGCCGAAGTACGTCTTCGCGGCCATCGAGGCGGGCTGCGCGGCGGTGCGGGTCAACCCGGGCAACATCCGCAAGTTCGACGACCAGGTCAAGGAGATCGCCAAGGCGGCCAAGGACCACGGCACCTCCATCCGCATCGGCGTGAACGCCGGGTCGCTGGAGCCGGGCATTCTGAAGAAATATGGCAAGGCCACCCCGGAGGCCCTGGTCGAATCCGCGGTCTGGGAAGCCTCGCTGTTCGAGGAGCACGGCTTCCACGACTTCAAGATCTCCGTCAAGCACAATGACCCGGTGATCATGGTGGCGGCCTACGAGATGCTGGCCGAGAAGGGCGACTGGCCTCTGCACCTTGGCGTGACGGAGGCAGGACCGGCCTTCCAGGGAACCATCAAGTCGGCCACGGCGTTCGGTGCCCTCCTCTCGCGCGGCATCGGCGACACCATCCGGGTGTCCCTCTCCGCCCCTCCCGTTGAGGAGATCAAGGTGGGCAACCAGATTCTGCAGTCGCTGAACCTGCGCCCCCGCAAGCTGGAAATCGTTTCGTGCCCATCCTGCGGGCGTGCCCAGGTGGACGTCTACACGCTCGCCGAACAGGTCACCGCCGGGCTTGAGGGAATGGAGATCCCGCTGCGCGTCGCCGTCATGGGCTGTGTAGTCAACGGTCCGGGTGAGGCGCGGGAAGCCGACCTCGGCGTCGCCTCCGGCAACGGCAAGGGCCAGATATTTGTGAAGGGCGAGGTCATCAAGACTGTCCCCGAGAGCCAGATTGTTGAGACACTGATCGAAGAGGCCATGCGTATCGCGGAAGAGATGGGGGAGGCCGATGGCGAAGATGCTGTCAAGGGTAGCCCCGTGGTTAGCGTCTCATAAGGACGGCGCCGCGCCGGACGGTGCCACCGTCCGGGTACTGGGTGTGGCGGACACCCGCCAACTGCGCGAACTGGCCGGGGCGGATCCCGTCGCCAACGTGTTCATCCTCGCGCACCTGGAGTCAACGGACTCCGCCGCGCCTACCCCGGGCGGCGCGAACGTTCTGGGCGTTTTCGACGACGACGTGCTGGTTGGCGCCTGCTGGGCAGGCGCCAACCTGGTCCCCGTCCAGCTCGACCCGGGGTTTGCCGGACCGGTGGCTGCTGCGGCCCACCGCTCCGGGCGCCGGTACGCGTCGATCTTCGGACCGGCCGCCACGGTTCTTGCCCTGCACCGCAACCTTGAGGAGCTGGGCCAGGTTGCCCACGAGGTGCGGCCCGACCAGCCGCTCATGACCATCACCGGCGCCCCGGCCGTGGAGCCGAACTGGGAGCTGGGGTACGGGCACTACGCGGATTTTGACGCCATCCTCCCCGCCTGTGCGGCGATGTTCGAGGAAGAGGTTGGCTACTCGCCCTACCTCGGCGGCCGCGATTTCTACAGCCGGCGGGTGGCCGGCCTGATCCGCCAGGGTCACTCCCTGGTCCACCTGAAGGACGGCGAAGTCGTGTTCAAGGCCGAGCTCGGTGCCGTCACCGCCGAGGTCACCCAGGTGCAGGGCGTGTGGATGAATCCCAGCCACCGCGGACTCGGCCTGAGTGCCGGCTACATGGCAGCCGTTGTGCTGCTGGCCCAGAAGATGGCACCGGTCACCAGCCTTTACGTCAACGACTACAATTCCCGGGCGCGGGCAACGTACGAGCGCGTCGGCTTCCGGCAGGTGGGGACCTTCGCTACAGTTCTCTTCTAGCCGGCGGCCAAGACCCCGGCCAAACGGGATTTGAATCGGTGACCGCTATCACATAGGTTCTTTCTAACCGCGTTTTCGGACTCGGGTGGTCTCAGAGAATTAGCGGCATGACCGGCCGCGAAGCCACGCCACCACAGGGATGACCAGCCGGAAGCGGCCAGGGGCTTCTCCTGCGGGGCGTGGCTTTTCTGTTCAGCAGCCACAGGGTCCGGAAACCTGTACTGCTGCCCAGCCGGTAGATTAGTACCCAGACAATCAGCACTTCCCCCAGAAACGGACACCTACCCGTGGTTCTTCGACTCTCCAAGCTTTTCCTGCGCACCCTGCGTGAAGACCCCGCCGACGCCGAGGTGGCCAGCCACCGGCTGCTCGTGCGCGCGGGCTACATCCGCCGCGCGGCTCCGGGCATCTACACCTGGCTGCCGCTGGGACTGAGCGTCCTGCGGAAGGTGGAACAGATCATCCGCGAAGAGATGGCAGAAATCGGCGCCCAGGAAGTCCACTTCCCCGCGCTGCTCCCGAAGGAACCCTACGAGGCCACCAACCGCTGGACCGAATACGGCGAAGGGCTGTTCCGGCTGAAGGACCGCAAGGGCGGCGACTACCTGCTGGCCCCCACGCACGAGGAGATGTTCACTCTTCTGGTCAAGGACCTGTACTCCTCGTACAAGGACCTGCCACTGAGCATCTACCAGATCCAGAACAAGTACCGCGACGAGGCACGTCCGCGCGCCGGCCTCCTCCGCGGCCGCGAATTCATCATGAAGGACTCGTACTCGTTCGACGTCGACGACGCCGGGTTGGACGCCAGCTACGCCGCCCACCGGGCGGCGTACCTGAAGATCTTCGAGCGGCTGGGCCTGGAAGTGATTCCCGTGACGGCCACGGCCGGTGCCATGGGCGGCTCCAAGAGCGAGGAATTCCTGCACCCCACCGACGTCGGTGAGGACACCTTCGTGCGGTCGGCCGGCGGCTACGCCGCCAACGTCGAAGCCGTGACCACGGTGGTTCCGGCCGAGATCGACTTCACCAATGCTCCGGCGGCGGAAATCCGCGATACCCCGAACACCCCCACGATCGACACGCTCGTGGCTGCCTCCAACGAACTCGTGCCGCGCAGCGAGGCCGACGGCGGTCCCTGGACTGCTGCTGACACGCTCAAGAACGTTGTTCTCGCCGTCACCCTGCCCACCGGGGAGCGCCAGATCGTGGTCCTCGGCGTCCCCGGCGACCGGGGTGTCGACCTCAAGCGCGTCGAGGCCAACATCGGCGCCTACCTCCCTGTCGCCGGTGAAATCGCCGTTGAAGCCGCGGGCGAGGAGGACCTGGCCCGCAACCCGCTCATCGTGCGCGGTTACCTCGGCCCGGGCATGTCCCAGAACGCCCCCCTCCTTGGCCTGGAAGGCGCCGCCAAGCTCCTGTACCTGGTGGATCCGCGCGTCGTCAACGGCACGGCCTGGGTGACCGGCTCCAACATGGCCGGCAAGCACGTGTTCGGGCTCGTCGCGGGACGCGACTTCA
This sequence comes from Arthrobacter sp. NPDC056493, assembly GCF_042795115.1. Taxonomy (NCBI): domain Bacteria; kingdom Bacillati; phylum Actinomycetota; class Actinomycetes; order Micrococcales; family Micrococcaceae; genus Arthrobacter; species Arthrobacter sp. NPDC056493. The sequence continues at coordinate 143,318 of NZ_JBHTSL010000005.1, forward strand.
CCTGGGATGGCGTCATCGAATGCACCGAAGTGCGCGCCGGTGACGAAGCCCCGGACGGCTCCGGACCGCTCGAGACTGCACGCGGCATCGAGATGGGACACATCTTCGCGCTGGGCCGCAAGTACGCCGAAGCGCTGGAACTGAAGGTCCTTGACCAGAACGGCAAGCAGGTGGTGGTCACCATGGGCTCCTACGGCGTGGGCGTTACCCGTGCCGTGGCCGCCCTGGCGGAATCCAACCACGACGCCAAGGGCCTCGTCTGGCCCCGCTCCGTGGCTCCGGCCGACGTGCACGTCGTGGCAGTCGGCCGCGGCGAGGAGATCTTCGCCGCCGCTGAGCAGCTCGCCCTCGAGCTGGAAGGCGCGGGCCTGGAGGTCATTTACGACGACCGGCCCAAGGTGTCCCCGGGCGTCAAGTTCGGCGACGCCGAGCTTGTGGGCGTGCCCACCATCCTTGCCGTCGGTAAGGGACTGGCCGACGGCGTCGTCGAAATCAAGGACCGCCGCAGCGGCGAGGCTGAGAACGTGGCCGTGGACAAGGCCGTTGACTACGTGGTCAACGCCGTCCGCAGCAACTGACGCCCGACCCCCTAAGTGGTTTCCGGGTTCGAATCGATCCAGCTCGCCACCATCGTCCTGATAGTGGTGGCTGGCTTCTCCGCAGGCTGGGTGGACGCCGTCGTGGGCGGCGGCGGCCTACTGCAGCTGCCGGCGCTGCTGCTCGTGCCGGGGATCACCCCGGTACAGGCATTGGGCACCAACAAGATGGGCTCCATCTTCGGCACCACCACCAGCGCCGTGACCTACTACGGCCGCGTCAGACCCGATCTGCGGACGGCATTGCCGATGGCCGTGATCGCGTTGACCGGCAGCTTTGGCGGGGCGCTGCTGGCCACCCGGCTCCCGGCGGAGGTGTTCAAGCCGATCATCGTGGTGGCCCTGGTCGCCGTCGCGCTGTTCACGGCCCTTAAGCCCGACGCCGGCCACGTCACCGAGCTCCGGCACGACGGTCACACGCATTATGTGGTGGCCTGTGCCTTCGGCGCCGTCATCGGGTTCTACGACGGCCTGATCGGACCGGGCACCGGATCGTTCCTGGTGATCGCGCTGGTCTCGGCGATGGGGTATGCGTTCCTGGAGGCCAGTGCCAAGGCGAAAATCGTCAACGTGGCCACGAACGCCGGGGCGCTCATATTTTTCCTCCCGCACGGCTCCCTGCTCTGGGGGGTTGGCCTGCTGCTGGGCGCGGCGAACATGGCCGGGGGCTACCTCGGTGCGCGCACTGCTGTGAAGCAGGGGAGCAAATTCGTGCGCGTGGTGTTCCTCGTGGTGGTTTTTGCCCTGATCGTCAAGCTCGCCTTCGATGTCTGGCAGGAGAACTTCGCCTGAGCTGAACGCGTCCTCGCGGGCGGTCCCGGGACGGCGTAGCATGCCTCTATGTCAGCAGGTGCGGAACCGTACCGGGACGCCTTGGCCGCAGCCGTCCGGCACGCCACGCGCTGGCTGGAAAGCCAGCCCAGCCGCCGGGTAGGTCCGCAGCAGGCAGCCCGGGAACTTGCCGCAGCGTTCGACGGTGCGCTGCCACAGTCCGGCATGGCCCCGGCCGACGTTGTGGACTACCTGGCCAGCCACGCCGAACCGGGCCTCATGGCCATGCCGTCCGGACGCTTTTTCGGCTGGGTCATCGGCGGCACCCTCCCGGCCGCCATGGCGGCCGACTGGCTGGTCAGTTCCTGGGACCAGAACTCGGTGCTCCGCTACGCCACCCCTGCCATCGCCGCCATCGAGGATGCGGCCGGCCACTGGCTGCTGCAGCTGTTGGGCCTGCCGGAGGAGTCCGACGTCGGTTTTGTCACCGGGGCCACCATGGCCAACTTCACCGGGCTGGCGGCCGCCCGGTGGCGGCTCCTCCAGGACGCCGGCTGGGACCTGGAACGCGACGGGCTCTTCGGGGCGCCCCGTATCCACTGCCTGGTGGGGGAGGAACGGCACGAGACCGTGGACCTCGCGCTGCGCTACCTGGGCCTGGGAAGACCTACCGTGGTTCCGGCCGACAGCCAGGGACGCATCGACGCTGCGGAGCTGGACTGTGCCCTGGACCGGATCGCCCTGGAACATGCTTCTGCGGTTGATGCCGGCGCCGCTCCAGCCGGCGCCGCCCAACCCGGCGGAGCCCACGGACCCGGACCTGCCCTGGTGCTGGTGTGCCTGCAGGCCGGAAACCTCCACTCCGGAGCCTTCGACCCCTTCGCGGCAGCCGTCGCGGTGTCCAAGGCACACGGTGCCTGGGTGCATGTGGATGGGGCCTTCGGGCTCTGGGCTGCGGCGGTACCCGAACTCGCGGGGCTGACCGCCGGTGTGGCGCGGGCCGACTCGTGGGCCACCGACGCCCACAAAAGCCTCAACGTCCCCTACGACTGCGGCGTCGTCGCCGTTCAGGACGCGCAGGCGCTGCGCAGCGCGATGGGGCTGAACGCCAGTTACCTCCTCCAGGATGCTGACGGCTCGGGAGATCCCAGCCAGCGGGTTTCCGAGCTCTCCCGCAGGGCCAGGGGAGTGCCGGTCTGGGCAGCGCTGAGGTCCCTGGGCAGGGACGGCGTGGCCGAACAGATACGCCGTCTGGCCTCGTCCGCCGCCCAGCTCGCAGAAAAGCTCACCGCAATTGACGGGGTGGAAGTACTCAACGACGTCGGATACACGCAGATCACGGTGGCTTTCGGCGAAGACGCCACCACCCGGCGCGTGGCGGACCGGCTCATTGCCGACGGCAGGGTGTGGATGTCCGGATCCCGTTGGCACGGCAGGGACGTGGTGCGCATATCTGTCAGCAACTGGACCACCGACGCCGACGACGTCGCTACCGCTGTGGAGGCCGTGCGGGCAGCCGTCGAAGCGGTCCGCTAGGGGTCCGGGCCTAACGGCCCTGCGGCGGGGAGGCATTCATGGCGTCCTCGCCCGGTTCGGGCAAGTCGTGGGCAGCCGGAAGCCCGTCCAGGGTCCGCCCTGCAAGTGTGCTGGCCACCCACAGCGAGCGAGCCGTGTCGCCGCCGTGGCCCGGCCTCGAGGCGTAGTGCAGGGCGTTGTCCACCTCCCGGGCCAGGCTCCACTGCCGAGCCACTTCCGGGTCAAGCCCGGCCGCGACACTGAAGTCATGGCACCTCGCCAGCAGGCCGGCGGCCGGATCCGATGCGGGCAGGTCCGGTATCCGGTTCCAGAGCAGGGGAGCCACGGCGAATTCCGCCTCACCGACCATCGGCTGGGGGTCGATGGCGGCGAAGCCGTCGGTGACGGTAGTTCCGGCCGTTGTGCTTCCAGGTCCAGGCCCGGGCGCTTCCGGCCTGGCCAGGATGTTGAGGTAGTGGAAGTCCGTGTTCACCAGGACGTCCACGGAGGAGCGGCGGCCCACAGCGCCCCTGGTCTGGCAAACCTCGAGTGCTGCCTCCAGCAGCCACCGGGGAAACGGACGGCCCAGTTGTTCCCATTCGGCGGGCAGGTCGTCGCTCCACTGTTCGGCCCGGGCGGCCACGTGCACGAATTCCTGCCACTGGGGCCGGCCGTCGGGCGCCAGGCTCAGCTGCCGCATCAGACCGCCCCACACCTCAACGGCGGTGTCCATCGGCTCTGTCCGGAGCGACCTGACCGCGTCCAGGCGCTCAAGGAGCATGGAACACGTTCCGGCGTCGGAAGCCAGCAACTTCACCGCGCCGCGGCCGTTCCACAGGGCCAGCGCGTGGCGTTCCACGAGCGCTTCATCATGCGGAAAGGCCACCTTCAGTACCGCATCCGATCCTGCCGCGCGGACCGGCACCACAACACCGCCGTGTCCGCTCCACGGAAGAGCTCCCGGTTCAAGGTCAAGCTCAAGCTGCCACTGGTCCAGCCGGCCGCGGATCATTTCCGGCAGCGACGCCAGCCAGGCCCTGCCGGCGCTGCTGCGGGAATAGCGGCGCGTCAGGTCCGGAGGGATGGGAACGTCTGCTGGCGGGCTCACAGCACCAGCGTAGTAGAGCGGACCCCGCGGATTGGGTAGGTGGAAGGGGGCGGGCCGGGTACGCCTACACGATGCCGCTGGCGCCCAGCAGATTGCCGATGGTGAACGTCGCGGCCAGGGCAAGGCCGCCGCCCACCACCACGCGTGCCCCCGCCCGGGTTTTCGAGCCACCGCCGATCCACGCGCCGACGGCGCCCGTCACGGCCAGGGCCAGCAGTACGGCTCCAAACGTCACTGCAACCCGAATGTTTTCCGGAGGCAGCAGGATGGCGAGCATCGGCAGTATGGCACCCAGCGTGAAGGCGATGGCTGACGCAAAGGCGGCATGCCAGGGGCTGACGATGTCCTGTTCATCGATGTTGAGCTCCGCGGAAAGGTGCGCGGCCAGGGCATCGTGCTCGGTCAGTTCCCGGGCTACATTCCGCGCTGTTTCCTCGCTGAGGCCCTTGCTCCGGTAGATCGCGGCGAGCTCCAGCAGCTCCTCTTCCGGTTCCTCAGCCAGTTCGCGCCGTTCCTTCTCGATCAGCGCCTTCTGGCTGTCGCTCTGGCTGCTGACCGAGACGTACTCGCCCAGGGCCATGGATACAGCACCGCCGACGAGTCCGGCAGCACCGGCAGCGAGGATGGGGCCGTGCTCGCTGGTCGCACCGGCGACGCCCACCACAATTGCCGCGACCGACACGATCCCGTCGTTGGCTCCGAGGACACCGGCACGCAGCCAGTTCAGGCGGTGCACGATGTCGTTGTTGTGGGGCTCATTCTCGTGCTGCCCGTCAGGGGGCAACGCCGGTTTGTCCGCTGATTCCATGAGTCCAGCAAACCACTTGGGGGCAGCCGCCTGCCAGTGGAAATGTCATCGGCCGACTCCGTACAACCCGGCCGCCGGCGGCCCGGCGGCTAAGGTGCGGCGGGTGTTGCCGCTGCGCCGCCGCCCGTCTGGCGCGGCGAAGGCGCAGCCGGTTCAGGAAGCTCCGGCAGGAGCGCGGTGTCCAGCACAATGCCCGGTACGGGTCCCGGATCGGAGCCCCAGCGCGTGGTCCGCTGGGCAGCCGCGACCAGTGAGGAGACGGCCCACTGCCGGGTCTCACCGTCGCTCAGGGCCACGAGGTCGCCATATACTGGAAGAGTTCCGGCCTCGAGGCTTGCCAGACCAGCGGCCGGTTTCTGAAGGAACGAGGTGCCCAGGGTGTAGCCCGGTTCACGGGGAGGAACGGACACGCAGTGAACGCGCGTGTACGCCTCTGCCTGGCCAGCCAGGGCTTCGTGCGTGGCCAGCAGGGAGGCGGCCTGGTCCGCGGCCGGCCCGTCCAGGCGCGTCAGCGCCACCTGGTAGCCGTACACGGTTTCAACTTCTGTCCTGACCACCCGGTTGAGCGCTGCTGCCAGCGTGGCACGGCCGGATGGTTCCGATGTTTGGGTGGACTGGCCACCGGGGACTGGTTGGGCGCCATCCTGTGATCCGGAGGGGCTGGCGACGGAGCACGCCGTGGCCGCGTTGCGCTGCGTTGCCGCCGGCGCCTGGAGCGCAGGCGGCGGCGTCCCGGCAGCCTGTGCCAGTGCCGTCGCCTGAAGCAGCTGAGCGGTTCCTACCGCGGCAAGCAGGCGGGCCATCCCGCCGTCGGCCTTCCCGGCATGGACCAGACGTGCTTTGCCGCTCTTGGACAGCGCGGACACCAGCGCCGGCAGTGTTGCCGTGCCGGAGGTTGCTTCGCCCGATGATGCCGTGGCGGCGGGCCCTGTGGTTCCGGACGCGCCGGCGGTTCCCGTCGAGCCGGCCGCCGAACCTGCGCCCACCGCAGAACTGGCGGTGGCGCCGCCCGGCAGAAGGAGCGCCCTTGCCTGCGTAGTCAGCAAAGTCACAGTGTGCGAAAACAGCTGCCGGCGGGCGCCGGACGATCCGTCCGCGAGCTGCTGGCTGGCCGCCCTCAAGTCCATGGTTTCCGCAAGGGCTGCGGCGCGTGCCTGCTCCGAGAAAGGAGGCGCTGCCGGCGCCGGGGATTCCCGCGGAATCAGCACGAAACCGAGGCTTAGCACCAGGAACGCAGCAAGTGCCAGCAGGGCGTACCGGAGATAGCTGGCCGGCTTTCTCTTTCGGCTCCTGTCGTCATTCACAACAGACCATGTTGTCACGGCCGACGCGAACTCCGTGCACCAAGGTGCCCGGAAAATCGCTAGTCTAGTAGTCACAACATCATCTAACGGGAGGCGGCCGGCATCGTGAGCAACGTAGAAGCCACAGCTTCATCAGACCGGACCGACGCGGGAAGGGCTGAACCCGCGGCTGTCCACAATCCCGAGGCTGAACGCCTCCGGGCGCTGCTGGAGCCCGCAGTCCAGTCGCACCGGCTTTACCTGGAGGATGTTGCCATCCACATCGCAGGTTCCAACCGCGTGGTCCACGTAGTGGTGGATCTGCCGCAGGAAGAAACGGGCGGAGTGGGCCTTGACGTCATCGCAGACATTTCCAAGGAACTCTCCGACATCCTGGACAGCGACCCCGGCACGGACAGCCGGCCGTATGACCTTGAAGTTTCATCGCCCGGCGTGGGGCGGCCGCTGACCGAGCCCCGGCACTGGCACCGCGCCCGCGGACGCATGGTCGCGGTCAACGTGATCCAAGGGGAGAACGTCACGGGCAGGATCAGCTCCGTTGACGACGCCGGCGTGACCCTCGTCCCCGAACTCGCCGTGAAAAAGGGCATGAAGCCCAGGCAGGGCGACCCCGTAAAACTTCCTTTCGACAAGATCCGCAGCGGAAAAGTCGAAATTGAGTTCAGCCGCCTCGACGAGGCCGGTCTGGAAACTGAGCACAATGGACCTTCTGAGGAGGCCTGATGGATATTGACATGAGCGCGCTGAGACTCCTGGAGCGTGAGCGCGAAATCCCGCTGGATCTCCTCATCCCCACGATCGAGCAGGCACTGCTCGTTGCCTACCACAAGTCGCCGGGCGCCTTCGAGAAGGCCCGGGCGGAGCTGGACCGCAAGAGCGGCCACGTGACCATCTGGGCCACGGAAATCGACGACGACGGCGCCCCCATCGGCGAGTTCGAACACACGCCGGCCGGGTTCGGCCGCATCGCCGCCAGCACCGCCCGGCAGATCATCCTGCAGCGGCTGCGCGACGTCGAGGATGATAACGTCCTGGGCGAATTCAAGGGCCGCGAGGGTGAACTCGTTGCCGGGCTGATCCAGCAGGGCAACAACCCGCACATGATCCAGGTCAACCTGGGCGCCGTGGAAGCGCTGCTTCCGCCGCCGGAGCAGGTGCCGGGGGAGAAGTACATCCACGGGAACCGGCTGCGCGCGTACGTGATCGACGTGCACCGCGGCACCAAGGGCCCGTCCATCACCCTGTCCCGTTCTCACCCGGGCCTGGTTCGGAAGCTTTTCGAACTGGAGGTCCCCGAGATCGCCGACCGCTCCGTGGAGATCGTCGCCCTGGCCCGCGAGGCCGGGCACCGCACCAAGATCGCGGTCAAGGCAAATACGTCGGGCATCAACGCGAAGGGTGCGTGCATCGGCGAAATGGGCTCGCGCGTGCGGGCGGTCATGACCGAACTGAACGACGAAAAGATCGACATCGTTGACTTCAGCGAGGATCCGGCCACTTTCATCGCCAGCGCACTGTCGCCGTCGCGCGTGAATTCGGTCACTATCACCGATGAGGCCACCCGTTCGGCCCGCGTCGTGGTGCCGGATTACCAGCTCTCCCTTGCCATCGGCAAGGAGGGGCAGAACGCCCGCCTCGCCGCCAAGCTGACGGGGTGGCGGATCGATATCGTCTCGGACGCCGCCGCTCCGCGCGGTTAGAAGCACTGGCCGGACGGAGGAAGAGCCGTCCGGCACAGGCCCGTAGGTTGACCGGTATGCGCGCCACTGCGGCGGGCACTTTCGGTTTCCCGTTTCGGGTATGGGGCCCGTGAGGGGCTAGAATAGAACTTGGCCGCGCCCAGCGGCCGGCATCAGCGTGTTCGTGCGCCGGGCCCTGCCGAAAGGCAGTGGCGGGCGGCCGGGCAGGCAGATAGGTACAGGCAGGAAGATACTCGGCAGTGGCACACGTGCAACAACTCGGGAATCAACCGCAGCGTACCTGCATCGGATGCCGGAAACAGGGGCCGCGGTCAGAGTTGCTCCGGCTTGTCTCCGACACCGGCGGTTCGTCCGCCGTCGTGGTGGATGAACGACGCCGGATGGCTGGCCGGGGTGCATGGCTGCACCCCAGCGAAGCGTGCCTGGCCCTGGCGGTCAAGCGGCGAGCCTTCGGAAGGGCCCTCAACGGGTCAACCGGAACCGCCGCCGTCGAACGCCGGATAACGGCAGGAGCGCACGCTGCGGACGTCCCGGCGTCTGCAGTACCAACCGTCCAACCTGAAAGCGGGTCAGAAATCTGATGGAAACCCGATGAGTTCCCAGCGATGAGTGCGTAACGATGACAACTTTGTTGCGCTCTGCAATGGGCCTTTCAGCTGTAACCGCAGCGGGGGCCCGCAGTAAGAAGTAGACGGTTCGTACCTGGCTCGGTGCGGACCGAGACAGGAGAAATGTGGCCAAGGTCCGCGTACATGAGCTTGCAAAAGAGCTCGGTATTACTTCCAAAGATGCAGTAACCAAACTGCAGGAACTGGGCGAATTTGTTCGCTCCGCCTCTTCCACCATTGAGGCCCCCGTGGTGCGGAAACTCCGCAACGCGTTCCCGGCTGCCGCCGCTTCGAAGTCCGAAGCCCCCGCAGCCGCCCCCAAGTCCCCGGCCAGGCCGGCGGAATCCCGTCCCGCGCCGGCTCCCGGTCCCGCTGCCCCCAAGGCTGCGGCGCCTGCTCCGGCTCCCGCGCCGGCACCGGCCCCCAAGGCCGAGGCGCCTGCAGCTCCGGCCGCCCCGGCAGCTCCGGCTGCTGCAGCGCCTGCTGCGCCCTCCACTGGTGCCAAGCCGGGAGCCCGTCCGGCGCCCAAGGCTGAGACTCCGTCACGTCCGGGCGGCGCTCCGCGTCCCGGTGGCCCCCGCCCCGGAAACAACCCCTTCGCCACGTCCCAGGGCATGCCCCGCGGCCGTGGAGGCGACGGCGAACGTCCGCCGCGCCCGGGCAACAACCCGTTTGCAACGTCCCAGGGCATGCCCCGTCCCGGCGGCGGCCGCACTGATGGCGAGCGTCCCGGTGGTCCGCGTCCCGCAGCCGGTGCCGGCGGACCCCGCCCCGGTGCGCCGCGTACCGGCGCTACGCCTGGCCCGCGTCCTGCGGCCGGTGCAGGTGGCCCCCGTCCCGGCGGTCCCCGCCCGGGTGCCGGCGGAAACCGGCCCACGCCTGGCATGATGCCTAACCGCACCGAGCGTCCCGCACCTGCAGGTGCCGGCCGTCCCGGTGGCGGCGGCCGCGGTCCCGGCCGTCCCGGCGCTCCCGGCACCGGCGGTCCCGGTGCCGGCGGCGGTGCTCCGGCCGGCGGTGGCTTCGGCAAGGGCGGCCGCGGTCGCGGCGGCACCCAGGGTGCGTTCGGCAAGGGCGGCGCAGGCCGCGGCAAGCAGCGCAAGTCGAAGCGCGCAAAGCGCCAGGAACTTGAGCAGATGAGCGCACCGTCGCTGGGTGGCGTGAGCGTACCCCGCGGCGACGGCAACACCGTTATCCGGCTTCGCCGTGGCTCGTCCATCACGGACTTCGCCGACAAGATCGAGGCGAACCCCGCCGCGCTGGTTACCGTGCTCTTCCACCTCGGTGAAATGGCAACGGCAACACAGTCGCTGGACGAGGACACCTTTGCCCTCCTCGGCGAGGAACTCGGCTACAAGCTGCAGGTCGTATCACCGGAGGACGAGGAGCGCGAGCTGCTCAGCGCCTTCGATATCGACGTCGAGGCCGAACTCGAGGCTGAAGGCGACGAAGTGCTCGAGCCGCGTGCGCCGGTCGTCACCGTGATGGGTCACGTTGACCACGGTAAGACGCGCCTGCTGGATGCGATCCGGAACTCCGACGTCGTTGCCGGCGAGCACGGCGGCATCACCCAGCACATCGGTGCCTACCAGATCAGCCACGAGCACGAAGGCGTGGCACGCGACATCACCTTCATCGATACCCCGGGCCACGAGGCGTTCACCGCCATGCGTGCCCGTGGTGCGAAGGTCACGGACATCGCCATCCTGGTTGTGGCAGCGGACGACGGCGTGATGCCGCAGACCGTTGAAGCCCTCAACCACGCCCAGGCGGCCAACGTGCCGATCGTCGTGGCCGTGAACAAGATCGACAAGGAAGGCGCGAACCCGGACAAGGTCAAGGGTCAGCTCACCGAGTACGGCCTGGTTCCGGAAGAATACGGTGGCGACACCATGTTCGTTGAGGTCTCTGCCCGCCAGAACGTGAACATCGACGAGCTGATCGACGCCGTGCTGCTGACCGCCGACGCCGCGCTGGACCTTCGGGCCAACCCGGACAAGGCTGCACGAGGCATCGCTATCGAAGCGAACCTGGACAAGGGCCGCGGTTCCGTGGCCACCGTCCTGGTGCAGTCCGGTACCCTCGCGGTCGGCGACACGATCGTGGCCGGCACGGCCCACGGCCGCGTCCGCGCCATGTTCGACGAAGACGGCGAAGCCCTCGACGTCGCTCTGCCGTCGCGTCCGGTCCAGGTCCTTGGCCTGTCCAACGTGCCGCGCGCCGGTGACACCTTCCTGGTGACCGCTGACGAGCGTACGGCCCGCCAGATCGCCGAAAAGCGTGAAGCTGCCGACCGCAACGCCCAGCTCGCCAAGCGCCGCAAGCGCATCAGCCTGGAAGACTTCGACCAGGCCGTCGCCGAAGGCAAGATCGACACCCTCAACCTCATCCTCAAGGGTGACGTGTCCGGTGCCGTGGAAGCCCTCGAAGACGCGCTGCTCAAGATCGATGTTGGCGAAGGCGTCCAGCTCCGTGTCATCCACCGCGGTGTTGGTGCGATCACGCAGAACGACGTCAACCTGGCAACGGTCGACAGCGCAGTCATCATCGGCTTCAACGTCAAGCCTGCCGAGCGCGTTGCCGAACTGGCAGACCGCGAAGGCGTGGACATGCGCTTCTACTCCGTCATCTACGCAGCAATTGATGACATCGAGCTGGCCCTCAAGGGCATGCTCAAGCCGGAGTACGAAGAGGTCCAGCTGGGCACCGCCGAGGTCCGCGAAGTGTTCCGTTCCTCCAAGTTCGGCAACATCGCAGGTTCCATCGTTCGCTCGGGCACCATCCGACGCAACACGAAGGCCCGCATCAGCCGCGGCGGCAAGGTCATCGGCGACAACCTCACGGTGGAGACGCTCAAGCGCTTCAAGGACGACGCCACCGAGGTCCGCACGGACTTCGAGTGTGGTATCGGGCTTGGCTCGTACAACGACATCACCGAAGGCGACATCATCGAGACCTTCGAGATGCGCGAGAAGCCGCGCGTCTAAGTCGGTTTCGCGGGTGGGGCCGTTGGAATATTTCCGGCGGCCCCATCTTTTCCGCCGCAGAGGGGGCCCCGCCCCGCCCCGGGGGTGCGGGGTGCGGTGTGGGGGGGCGCACCCCCCGCGGGACGCCCGC
>NZ_JBHTSL010000005.1:154854-155612 GCF_042795115.1 Arthrobacter sp. NPDC056493
GACGTAGTTCGACGTTCGCCACCCAGCTCCGGCAGGCCCGATGCCACTCCGGGCCCCCTCCACGGCTCCAAAGAGCCGCCGTAAATTTTCCAACGGCGTCCGTCGTAGACTCGCCTTGGGTGCGTGGCAATTATTGAACTTGTGTACGTAAGCCGCCGTCGCGCCGTCGTACATCCATACTTAGGAGTAAAAATGGCTGATCCGGCACGCGCTGCCAAGATGGCGCAGCGGATTAAGGTTGTTGTTGCTGAGGCTTTGGGCCGGAGGGTGAAGGATCCCCGGCTAGAGGGGATCACTGTCACTGATGCCCGAGTGACCAATGACCTGCAGCATGCCACCGTCTACTACACCGTGTTTGGCGACCCGGCCGTGCAGGCTGATGCTGCCAAGGGGCTGGAAAAGGCCAAGGGTGTGCTTCGGCAGGAAGTGGGCCGGAACATCACTGCCCGGCTGACTCCCACGCTTGAATTTGTCGCGGACCAGATCCCCGTGAATGCGTCCAACCTCGAAGAGCTGCTCCGCACCGCTAAGCAGCGTGATGCCGAGGTGGCCGAGTTGGCTAAGAACGCCAAGCACGCCGGCGACGCCGACCCGTACAAGAGCGACGCCCAGGCGGACGTGGACATCGACGAAGACGACTTCGACGAAGAGGACCTCGACCTGGCGGACGACGAAGCAATCGACGAGGACCGGAACCGCTAGCGTTACGGGTTCTGGACTCTGAATTTCATGCCGCCAGGCACTGTAAGGGTGCGGCC